>DAIESR010000221.1 GCA_027346205.1 Beijerinckiaceae bacterium | reverse complement strand
GAGAGCTTGAAATAATAGCTCTCCTCCTCCACCCATTCGACCGGCGCGCCGGTCGGCGCGAAGCGCTTGCCGTCGGAACTCTGGGTCAGCTCGGACTCGTCGAAAAAAGCCTCATCGCGGACCGAATACCAACCCGGATATTTGGAGAGATAAATATCGCCGGCCGCCGACATGCGCCGCCAGATCTCCTGCGCCGCTTCATGATGGCGGGGCTGCGTCGTGCGGACGATGTCGTCAGCCGGCGCCTCGAGCGCGAGGCCCATCGCGGCGAATTGCGCCGCAGTGCGATCGGCCAATTGCTGCGGCGTGATCCCTTCCCGCGCGGCGGTCTGCTGCATCTTCTGGCCATGCTCGTCCATGCCAGTGACGAAGAGCGTGTCATAGCCATCGAGCCGCTTGAAACGCGCGATTGCATCGGTCGCAATCCGCTCATAGGCATGGCCGATATGGGGGGCGCCATTGGCGTAAGGAATGGCGGTGGTGATGTAGAAGGTCGGGCTCGCGGCCATGGTTGACATAAACTCTGCGGCCGCGCCGTGCCGTTCAGGCTGCGAACGCCTTCGCGGCCGTGGCGAGATCGGCGAAAATCGAAAGGATGAGCGGACGCTTGTCGAGGTTCAGAGCCTCGGTTTCCCGCGCTGCTTCAGCGGCCTTTTCCCATACCTCGGCCAAGGGCGCAAGGCGGGCCGGCCCATGCCCGGCCTCGCGATGCAGCGCGGTATCGATCCAATCGACGATGGTGGTCATCATCATGTCGTAGTCGGCGGTATTGTCGCGTCCGGCGACCTGATCGGCGAGGCCATGTACTTCACGCCAATCGACACCCGGTAGTTCGGCAAGAAGCCGGCGGATCTTTGTGTCGAGTTCCAGGCTGCGCCCGCCGAGCAGCCGCAACGCCGCCGGAACAGAGCCGCTGGCTCGTTCAGCCGCGGCGGCAAGCGCCCCACCATCGGCGTCGCTCCAAGGCGTGCCGAGCGTTGCCACAACGGCGGTAATTTCAGCACCGGTCAGAGGCTTCAAAAGCAGCCTGCGGCAGCGCGAGCGCAAAGTCGGCAGAACCTGTCCTGGCCGATGCGCGATGATGAGAAAGAGCGAGCGCGGCGGCGGCTCCTCCACGAGCTTCAGCAATGCATTGGCGCCCGCGCGGTTCAGATCCTCGGCGCTGTCGACAATGCAGATACGATAGCCGCCCGCCCCAGCCGCCTGCTGAAACATATGAATCGCGTGGCGCACGTCATCGGCGCGGATTTCCGTAAACGATCGCTTCGTCTTTTCATTCCATTCCCGCCGCAGAAGAAACACATCGCCATGCGCCAATGCCGCGAGCTTGCGGGCCGCCGGATGATCCTGCGGGACGAAGAGCGTTTCAGCCGATTGGACAGTGGTGGCTGACGGATCAGGATGTGCCAGGAGAAAGCGCGTCAACCGCCAGGCGAGCGTCGCCTTACCGATGCCGGAGGGACCGCCGATGATGATCGCCTGCGGCAGACGGCCGGCGCGATAGGCGTCGAGCAACGTCCTCTCTGCCTCCGCATGGACGATGAACGCGCTCGTTTCGCGCGGATGCGGCGCATCCTCGAATCGATCTGCCTCCGGGGGTGTCTCATTGGTTCCGCGCGCCATGGTCCGATCTCTTCATGCGGAATTATGCCTCCGGTTCCCCCGCCTCGCCGGCCTGTTCGGCTGACGCGGGCCCGGCCGCCGCCGGCAGTCGCGAGGCGATCACGTCCCAAATGGCTTGCGCGACCTCATCTTCCTCCTGCGCAGCGTCGACCACGACGCAGCGCTGAGGTTCTGCGGCAGCGATGTCGAGATAGGCTTGCCGCAAGGCTTCGTGGAACAAGATGCCCTCACTTTCGAAGCGATCCGAAGCGACGTCAGGTCCGCGCCGCGCGGCGGCCCGTGCGAGACCAACCTCCGGCGGCAGGTCGAGGATCAAGGTCAGATCCGGTCGCAGGTCATTCAAGGTCACGCGTTCGAGCAGTGTCAGGAACTCGGCTTCTATGCCACCGAAAGTACCCTGATACACGCGTGTCGAATCGGCGAACCGATCGCACACCACCCAAGTGCCGGCGGCAAGCGCCGGAGCGATCGTGTGATCGATATGATCGATTCGCGCGGCCGAGAAGATGATGGCCTCGGCCTTGGCGCCGAGATCCTTGATTTTGCCGGACAACAGCACGTCGCGCAAAATCTCGGCACCCGGCGAGCCGCCCGGTTCGCGCGTCGTGATCGCCTCAATGCCCCGGGCGCGCAGACGTTCGGCGATATGCCGCGCTTGCGTCGTCTTGCCGGCGCCTTCACCGCCTTCGAGCGTGATGAACGCGCCCTTGCGCACGGAAGAAGATGCTGGCGGCATCAATGGATCATCGCTTTCAGAACATATGTGCGGAAGAGATCGCCAATATAGGCGACGCACGCGTCCAAGGCACGGCTCAAGAGCGATCCCTTTCCGATATCTGCTCCCGTCCGCAGCGGAACGTCCAGCACTTGATTGGTGCCGCGAAAGAGCTGCAACCGTGCGACCTCATTGCCTGCCACGACGGGCGCGATCAAAGGCCCATTATAGACGATCCGGCCGGTGAGTTTTTCATTGAGGTCGCGCGGCACCAGCACTTTCACCGGATTGACGGTGACGAGCGGCACGGCGCCTTTGTCGCCGCCATAGACCTGTGCCGTGCCGACAACATCATCCTTGCCGAACAGGGTTTTCGGCTGGAAGGAACGAAAACCCCATTGCAGGATGCGCGCCTCCTCGTCCGCGCGCTCCTTGGCGGTCTTCGCGCCATAGAGCGCCAGAATGAGGCGTTCGCCATTTTGCACCGCCGAGGCAACGATGCCATAGCCGCTGCCCTTGTCGATATAGCCGGTCTTCAGTCCGTCCGCGCCAATATCCATCGTGAGCAGCGGATTGCGGTTAGGCTGTTTGATCTTGTTCCAGGTGAAGTCTTTTTCGCTGAAATAGTGATAATATTGTGGATAGGTTTTGATCAGATGCGCGGCGAGCAGCGCCATTTCGCGCGCCGTGACCTTTTGGTCGGGATCACCCCTGCCCCAGCTGTTGGTGAAGATCAGATGCGGCAGACCGAGTTGCCGCGCCCGTTCGGTCATACGAGTGGCAAAGGCGCCTTCTGACCCGGCGAGAGCTTCGGCGAACACGATCGCCGCATCATTGCCGGAGACGATGGCGAGGCCACGGATCAGATCCTCGACCTTGATATGGCTATTGACTGCGGCAAACATGGTCGAGCCACGGGCTAGCGCCCCGCCATTGCGCCAAGCTGTTTCACTCACTTTCAATTCATCGGTGAGTTTAAGCTTGCCCTCCCCGAGCGCCTCGAAGACGAGTTCCGCCGTCATGATTTTCGCCGTCGAGGCCGGCTTCACGGGATCGTCGGCATTTTTCTGGAAGAGTACGGAGAGCGTGTCCGCATCGATCAGAATGGCACTCGGCACGCTCGTCTGTAGCGGCTGCGCCGCGAGTCGCCCACTTGGCAAACAAACGAGGGCGAGCAAGCTGACAAGAATTGCAGCGCAGCGCTTGGCCTGGCGCCTTTGGATGCGACCCATGCCGGGGAGATTCTGCAAGAAGAGCTGCGACGACAGCAGGTTGTTCACGCAGGGCCTCGCGCTGATGGGGCGGCGCCATATCGGAAAATCCTGAAGCAGGATCGCATGAAGTCGTACTGCACGCACGCTCCAAATCGCTCCTTTGAGGCATGATCCTCTTCGAAAAATCTGCACCTTTTTGCGCGCCTGCTCCAGAGCGGCTGTCGGAAACTTCGACGCATGGCTCACGTCTCCAAGCCGTCGACGCAAATTTATATGCGGCATTAATAACAATATATATCAATGCTATATGGTTGTTTATTAGCTCAATAGATCAGCCAATCGACCCTGCCATGCTTCTTGCTTCGATCACCACGCGGATCGCAGGCGCGCAGCCTTCGCTCTCATGCTGATGGGCTTTGTCGGCTCGGTTTCAAATCGATAGAGCATGCGCTTATGCTTAACCCATAGGGAAATTGCATTCTTCTGCCTGGGCGACCGCAGATAGCTTACTCCAGAATCCGATCCATAGAATCCAATCCATGGCTCTTCGCGATATTTTCAACCGACCGGCGACGCCACGCCGCCTGCTTGTCTGCACCGGCCCTTGCTGCAATCCGGACGGCAGCGCCGAAACAAGGCTTGAGCAATTGCGCGAACTCATCGTCTCGCTCGGTTGTGACGATGGGCTGATTGGACGCGCATCCTGCGTAAGGCGGGCCTGTCTCGGGAAATGCTCGGGCGATCCGCTCGCAATGGTTCATCCCGACGAGACCTGGTATTACGCCCACTCGAGCGAGGATCTGTTGAAAATCTTGCAAGATCACGTGCTGAACGGAACGCCCGTGCCGGCCATGATTCTCGTCGATGAGGAGTAAGCAAGGCGCCCATGGCGAGGATTTCCGTGTGCCCGACCGAGGGCAAGAAATTCGGTCCGCTCGATGGGCCATTCACCCTATTCGGCGAGGCCGATGATCCTGAAATCGACATGATCGTCATCGCTTTCGCGCGGCAAGTCAGCGGCGGCATGTCCTTCTATAACAACCAGGCAGGCTTCGCGGAATCGAGCCTGTTCAAATCCTTCGCCGTCGAATGTTTCGAGGAACTCAAAAGCGATGATCCGCAAAGCGCGGCGTTGCTGACAGATCTCACAGTCGATTGCCGAAGCCTCGACGACGAAATCCGCGCGGACAAGATTTGGCAATTGCACCGGGCCATTCTCGCGACCCTGCCCGGCGTTCGCTTCCTTGACTGAAGGTCAATAACGGCCCGTAATCTGGTGTCCGCTTTCCGCTTACAGTGCTCGGCCCGCGTGATTTTCGGCTTGTCGGGCCACCGCGTCTTTCCAGCCGGCGTTGTCATTCCAGCCGAAGTTGGGCCGGATCAGCGAGAGCATCAGACCCGCAGATGGGAACCGGCTGCGGGTCTGATGCCAAAACAAAAGACGAAAGCGGCAGCTCTGATTCCATTAGGACGTCCACCGCTCTAGATGTGAACTTTCAGGAGGTTGTCCATTCGGCCCTGACCGAGGAAGCTGGAGTTGCGAAGCTTCAGAGTTCGAGGGAGAACCGAATGGACATCCATAAGAATGCCCGTCTGACCCCGCATAGTCGAGCCGAATTG
>DAIESR010000203.1 GCA_027346205.1 Beijerinckiaceae bacterium | reverse complement strand
CGATCGCGACCTCTTACCCGGCCGGCCGGCTTTTCTCCCTCGGAGAGAAGGCACATACCGATGACCCTGTTCCACTCCGCCTGAACCGCTTCGTAAAACCTATTTTAGGCTCTTAACGGCAAGAAGGCTGAGGGAAAAGTCCCTTGTCGCTTCCTGGGCTATACTGGGATCGGCTCTAGCGGAGAAGCCATGCGCCCGCCCGTCGCGCCCTACCTTACCGTCTCGCCGGCGATGGCGGCCATCGCCTTCTATACGGCGGTCTTCGGCGCCGAGCAAAAGGCGCTCATGCCGGCCCTCGACGGCGTTCGCATCATGCATTGCGAACTCCTCATCAATGGCGGCTCGATCATGCTCGCCGATACTTTTCCCGAATTCGGCAATACGCGTGTGCCGATCCCGGGCGAGCCGGTGACGGTCTCGGTCAGCCTCGAATATTCAGAGGCGCAGCAGGTCGACGATGTCTTCAACCGCGCGACCGGGCTCGGCGGCAAGGGCGAGACGAACCCGACCAATTCCTTCTGGGGCACGCGGGTCGCGACTTTTCGCGACCCATTCGGGCATCGCTGGATCTTGAACGCGCCGCTATAACTCAGGCACGAACCGACCTCGGCAGCAGCCAAGATCGGGTGCCCTGTCACAAAGAAAACCGGCTGGCTTACTTTGCTGCTGCCTTCGCGACCTCGGCGGCCTTCTTGGCGGCCTTGGCCTCTTTCTTGGCGGTCTCGCGCGCCGCCTTTGCCGCGGGCGTCTCCATCTTCTCGGCGATACGAGCCGCCTTGCCGCGCCGGTCGCGCAGATAATAGAGCTTGGCACGCCGGACCTTGCCGCGGCGGACGACCTTGATCGAATCGATCATCGGCGAATAGACCGGAAAGACGCGCTCGACGCCTTCGCCATAGGAAATCTTGCGGACGGTGAAGCTCTCATTGAGGCCGCCGCCATTGCGGGCGATGCAGACGCCTTCATAGGCCTGAACGCGGCTGCGTTCGCCTTCCTTCACCTTGACATTGACGATGACCGTGTCGCCCGGCTGAAATTCCGGAATGGGCCGCGCCGCGGCCAGCTTGGCGGCCTGCGCCGCCTCGATTTCTTCGATAATATTCATGGACATATACCTGCCGTTCCGCCTGTAAGCTTAGGCCAGGGCAAAAAGCCAGGGCTGCTCCGGCGAGCGTTTCGGGACGCTGTTTTGAGTTGATGGGCGCCTATACACGAGAGAGGCCCGCCTGTCGAGAGGCGGCGAGCGCCGGTCGTGTCGTCTCGGTCTCCCACTGGATAACCTGTTGAGGTTCCGCATCTCGTGAAGTTTCATGGGCGAATGCGTGGCGCAAAATTCGTAAATCATGCGCTTCTTTCACCAAGGGTTTCGGTTACACGGCAATCACAGATGCGGCCCTGCCTGCATTCTTCCAACGGGCGCCGCAGTTCGCTCCGAAGCGCGACAAGTTGCGCGATGCGTCAGCCAACCTGCCAGCGAACCTCATTCTCGTCTCAGTTAAACCTGCTAGCATTGACACAGGCGTCGCCGGCTGCGGCGCGCACTCTGACATGTATGCACCTCACCCCAAAACTACCCGACAGGGAACCGGTTCGAATGCGCGTGCTGCTCGTTGAAGATGACCCGATGATCGGGCATGGGCTGTCAAAGGCCCTTGGCGCGGAAGGCATGTCTGTTGACTGGGTGCGTAACGGGGCTGATGCGTCGGCCGCACTGGCTGATAGCACGCATTCCATCGTACTCCTCGACCTTGGCTTGCCGAACATCGACGGCCTGGACCTCTTGAAATCCGCGCGGCGGAACGGACTGAACGCACCAGTGCTGGTCATCACGGCGCGCGACGGTCTGGACGACCGTGTGTCCGGCCTCGACCTTGGTGCGGACGACTACCTCGTCAAGCCCTTTGAAGTTCGGGAATTGCTCGCGCGAATGCGCGCTGTATTGCGACGGCATCAGGGCCGGGCCAGTTCCCGCATGGTGGCAGGCGAGACCGAGCTCGACGCGGAAACCCGCGAATTGTCGCATCGCGGCCTGGTTCAGGTTCTGCCAGCTCGCGAATATGCCTTGATGCACGCCCTGATGGAGCGGCCAGGCCGGATTCTGTCGCGGGCCCAGATCGAGGAGCGCATTTACGGCTGGGGCGAAGAAGTGGAAAGTAACGCCGTTGACGTACTGATCCACTCGATTCGTCGCAAGTTCGGCAAGGATGTGATTTTCAACGTGCGCGGGGCGGGATGGATGTCGCCGAAGTCGCGACAATGATTTCTTTGCGCCGCACAGCCCTCGTCTCAATGACGCTTCTTCTGGCGTTGGTCGGGTTGGCAACCGTCTTAATCGCTTATCGTTTTGCGCACGTCGAGGCCTCGGAGTTCCTCGACGGACAATTGCGGCAAATCGCGCTGAACGCTGGCGAAGGTTTGACAAAGAGCGGCACGCCGTCCGTCGATCAGGACCCGGAGGACGAGTTCTCGGTGACCATTTGGGACGCGTCGGGCAAAAAAATTCACGATTCGATGCCGGACGTCGATATTCCCCGTCAGTCTCGCTTGGGCTTTACGGAACTCCCCGCCGCCGGCGACAATTGGCGCGTCTACACGGGGAGCGACGGCACAAAAACGGTGCAGGTCGCGCAGCGAATGACGGTGCGTGAAGAGCTCGCCCAAGGCGCTGCAATCGGGTCCGCCGCGCCTGTCCTGATCGTCATTCCTTTCTCATGGCTCGTCGTCGGCTGGGCCATGAATCGCCTGCTCGGGCGGTTGGACGCGCTGGCACAAGGACTTGCGGAGCGCGGCGCGAGCGCCGATGAGCCCGTCCCCCTCGGCGGAATTCCGATGGAGGTCATCCCTCTCGTCAAGGGTATGAACAGTCTCATCCTTCGTCTGCGCGCCGCCTTGGAGCAACAAAAGCAATTCGTATCCGACGCTGCTCATGAGTTGCGGACGCCGCTCGCCGCAATTCAAATTCAGGTGGACGGACTTGCCTCGGGTTCGCCGGATACGCTGGAGGAGCGCAAAGCGGCGATGGCACAGTGCGTGCGGCGCGCGGGTGGACTTGTGAATCAATTGCTGCGTCTGGCGCGGCTCGATGATCGGCTGCCTCCCCAGTCGAACGAAACGGTTGAGATCGCGCCGCTTCTTCTAGCCTGCGTGGCAGCCTATGTTGAGATTGCCGAACGCAAGGGCGTCGATCTAGGCGTTATCGACCAGCAAGCCGCGATCTTTCGAGGATCGGCAGTGGAATTGCGCGTCCTCTTTGAGAACTTGATCGACAACGCGGTACGCTACACGCCTCGGGGTGGAACCGTGGATGTTTCCCTCCGCCGCGCCGGAGATCGGGTGGTGATCGAGATCATCGATTCAGGACCGGGCATCCCGCGCGGGGCCGAGGAGCGCATTTTCGATCGCTTCTTTCGTGCGGCGCCTGCCGACACGGAAGGGACAGGCCTCGGCTTGGCCATCGCGCGCCGCATCGGCGAACGTCACGGCATTTCCGTTGAGGTCCGAAATCGGACCGATGGCCGGCCCGGTGCGCAGGCGCGGGTCGAGCTACCCTGGATCGAAGCGGGTTTTAGCAGCTAAAGAGCCGGCCTCCAGCGTTTTGGATTTGCCCCTAATTCGCTCCTAATTCAACCCGTCTAGTGTTGTCGTTGAAACCGTGACGCGGCCGCTTTCGTGCGACCTGTTCGGGATTCAGAAGCAGCGGGGGGTGTTCAGAGAAGGTTGAAGATTATGGCAATGCTATATCGACGTCACATGCGCTTCGGGGCCTTGAGTATGGCTCTGATGTTCGCCTTGCCAGCCATGGCTTACACCGGAGAGAAGCTGGCCAAGGAAGCAAAAGTGAGCATCGGCCAGGCCCGTGCGATCGCGCTGAAAGTGCATCCCGGCACCATCACCGACGAAGAACTGGAACGCGAAGCCGGCGGAACCGGCTTGCGGTATTCTTTCGACATCAAGAATGGCCGCGTCACGCAAGAGGTCGGCGTCGACGCCAGAACCGGCCATGTGTTGGAGAATGCCAAGGAAGGCAAGAACCCCGACTGAGGCATGATTGAAGAACCACAAAGCGAACTCGATTGGCGTTGCGACGCGAATCGGGTTCGCGGATTCAAAAGGATCGTCGCATGAATGACACGCAAAAAATCGTGTTGAGCAAAGTCCCGGAAGTCACTCTGGCATTCTGGGTCATCAAGATTCTCGCGACGACTTTGGGCGAGACCGGCGGCGATGCCGTAACCATGTCGATGCACCTTGGCTATGCAATCGGCAGCATCATTTTCTTCGGCATTTTCATCCTCGCGGTCGCGGCCCAGATTCCTGCTAAATCTTTCCATCCCTTCGTGTATTGGACGACGATTGTCGCGACCACGACGGTCGGAACGACAATGGCCGACTTCGCGGATCGGTCGATGGGTATTGGCTATGCGGGCGGTTCCTCGATCCTGTTTTTGGCCCTGATGGCCGCGCTGGCTGTCTGGCGCTGGTCCGAGGGCTCTGTCTCCGTCAACACCGTCGCGACGCCCAGGGTCGAGGTCTTTTACTGGGCGACGATCCTGTTTTCGCAGACGCTGGGCACGGCGCTCGGAGATTGGATGGCCGACACGAACGGGTTGGGCTATGAGCGCGGCGCGTTGGTGTTCACCGCTGGTCTGGCGCTCGTCGCCGCCGGCTATTTCTTCACGAACATCTCGCGCGTTTTGTTGTTCTGGATGGCGTTCATCCTGACGCGGCCATTAGGCGCAACGCTTGGCGATCTCCTCGACAAGCCGGTTGCCAACGGCGGGCTGGCGTTCAGCCGTTATTACGCTTCGGCAATTCTCGCCGTCTCGATCGTCGCCCTCATCCTGGTTCTCCCGCAAAGAGCCGGCGAGCATCCTGGTGCAGCCGTATGCGACGCATGAGCGGTCGCCAATAACCTCTTCTGGAAATGTCTGGTTTCTGGAGATTTGACTCGATTTTAGCTCGTTGCCACCGCTGTTGAGAAAGACGGCGCGAGAACGGTTCGCCGCCCCTTGCTGAAATTCAACCTGCGGCCCGCCACCCCCTCACGGTGCAGTCGTCACGCTAAGCACGCCGATCTTCGCGTCCTTCGGCACCGTCGCCGTGATGAGATCGAGCACTTTGGCCGCGCTCGGATAGGTGCTGATCCGGTTCAGGCCGTCCTCCAGCGCCGGCATCGGCTTTTCCGCGCTCACCGCGACAATGGCGTCCGTGCCGAGCGGATCGCGCATCTCGAGTTCGAGCCGAAACGGCGAATTCTGGACGATCCTTTCGTCCGAGCCCAGCGGATAGAGCATATGCACTGTGCCATCGCCGGAAATGTCGACGAGGATCAACGCCCGTTTCGCGATATTGTCCACGGCGAGCGTGATCTTGTCGCCCTTGTGCTCGATCGGGCTGCCGACCGCGAGCGTGATCTCCTGCGGCTGCGCGGCGGCGAGTTTGCGCAGGCCATGCAAGGCGGCGGTGCGATCGATGACCGCCGCCAAATCCGCCTTGGCGATGCCATAGGCGATCACATTCTGTCCGGCGGTCACATTATGCGACACGGCGTCCCAGACGAGATCGGGATGCGCCGTCGTCTCGACGACCTCGAAGGGCGCCTCATGCGCGACGAGACCTTTGAGGCGGCTGTCGTCGCCGTTGGCGACGGCGATGCGAATCGTTTCCAGCGGTGGCGGCGGCAATGCCGGTTTTGCGTCCGGCCGCGGCGGTCGCGGCACCATGGGCTCGCCGGGCGTCAGCAGGCGCACGCCGCGGGTCCTCTCGACGCCACCCACCGGCGTCGAAAAGCAGAGTGCGAGCGGCACAATAGCTTTGAAAAACAAGGCAAAAGAAATGCGCACGGCCGACGAAGGGCGTAGTCTTTGCTGCGAAAATGTCAAAGGGCAGCTCCACATCACAAAAGCGTCGAGTTTAGGCCGGGCTGAACCGTCAACAAAGAAAGCGCGTGCCGCCGGTTATGACGCAGCTCCCGGACAGGCTTACGGCTGTAGCATGCAAAGAAACAAGCGCTTAATTTCGGCGAGAGGCTGGCCGAAGCTCGGGCGTTGATCTCTACCCGCGACTCTGAGACAAACCCTGCTGTGGCGCCAAAAGGCGCCATTCCGCAAACTGTCATTTTCGAACAATCGGATCGGCGAAGACATGGCCACTGCCTGCACTCATGGCCTCGACACGGGGTTTGTCGCGCTCGGCTACGCAAAGGTCGGCGCTCTCGGCGTCTTGCAGGGCATTACTGAACTCATGCCGATCTCCTCGACCGCGCATATGCGGGTCGTGCCGGCGCTGCTTGGCTGGCAGGACCCAGGCTCGGCTTTTTCCGCCGCGATGCAACTTGCCGCCCTCGCCGCGGTCCTCAGCTATTTCTGGTCGGATGTGGAGGGGCTTGCTTTCGGCTCGATCCGCGCGATCGCCCGTCGGGATTTCCGCGATTGGAACTTTCGCTTCAGCGTCTGGATCGTGCTCGCGACCTTGCCTATCGTCATCGCCGGGCTGCTGCTGGCGCCAATTCTCAATGGCTGCGGCTCGCCCTTGCGCGCCCTGAGCGTCATCGGCGTCTCCAGCATCGTCATGGCAGCACTTCTTGCGCTGGCGGAAGTCTATTCGCTGCATAGGCGCACGCTCGATCATGTCGGCTTGAAAGATGCCATGATCGTCGGCCTCGCCCAGGTCGGCGCCCTGATTCCCGGAGTCTCCCGGTCGGGCTCGACTCTCACGGCCGCTCTGTTTCTCGATCTCAAGCGGGCGGAGGCGGCGCGCTTCTCCTTTCTGCTCGGCCTTCCGGCGATTACCGCCGCCGGGCTCAAGGAAGTCTGGGAATTGCACAAGGTGTATCTCAGCCTGCATGGCTGGTCGATCCTCATCTTCGGCCTCGTCATCGCGTCGATTTCGGCCTTTGTCGCGATCTGGGGACTGTTGCGCATTCTCGAGCGTTATTCGGCCTGGCCCTTTGTCGTCTATCGTTTCGTTTTGGGGATTTTCCTGCTCGTCGGCGTCTTCGTCGGCTTTCTGCCGAATTGAGATCATCCATTGCGCGCGCCAGAGGCAAGCGCAATGGAGATGAGCGCAATGGAGATGAACGATGGACGAAGGCACCCCGCGCTTTCTGCCCGCGGGCGAGACGGCGCTCGTCGTCGAATTCGGCGCCACGATCGATCCCGCTCTCAATGAGCGCGTCCGCGCGCTCGATGCCGCGCTCGCGGCGCGCGCGCTCGCCGGCGTGATCGAGACGGTACCGACCTATCGCTCGCTGATGATCCATTTCGATCCGCATCTCTTGTCGACGGCGGAATTGATCGATCAGATTCGATGCTTGGAGGCGGTGCCTTTGCCTACCCAGGCAGCGCCGAACCATTGGATCATCCCCGTCTGCTACGAAGCGCCACATGCGGAAGATCTGGCCGAGGTCGCTGCCGCGCTTTCCCTAACCGAAGCAGATGTGGTGTCGCTGCACGCGGGTGCGGATTATTGCGTCCATATGTATGGTTTCGCGCCGGGCTATGTGTTTCTCGGCGGCCTGCC
>DAIESR010000199.1 GCA_027346205.1 Beijerinckiaceae bacterium | reverse complement strand
GGGGAGAGGGGCGGCAAGCGCCGTTGGCAAATGATGATCAAACGAGCCTGTCATCGATCGGAGGAAGGCGCTCTGCCCTCGACCTGGAATCGCATTCCGCTTCGCTTCATGCGTCCGAAGAAGCGGCGATCCCTTTAATGCCCGCCGGCTCTCTCCGCCGCCGCGTGCTTCAGGTCGCGGCAGGTGTCGGTCGCAACTTTCTTCTGATTTTCCGTCAATGTCTTGTCGGCCGCGAGAGCCGCCTTCATTTTCGGCATTTCAACGAGCTTCGCATCGGGAAGCTCCAGAATGAAATTGGTGAGCCCGGCAATCATGCCGCGCAATTCGTCGATCTTCTCTTCAAGCGCTTTTACATCTTCAGACATGCTGATCTCCACGACAAATGGTCTAGCCGCCTTCTACCCTTTTTCACAGAGGCGGCATAGGCGTTAGAATGCTTTGGCTGTGGCGGGCTCACGCGCGGGCTCATCGCTTGTGTGGCACGTCGCAAGCAGGCGATCGAGACGCGCGAGATCGACGGGTTTCGTTAGAAATGCGTCGGCGCCGGCAGCATGAGCCGCGGCAATGGCAGCGGGGAAGGCATCGGCGGACAGGGCGATGAGGCGGCTCGGTGCAGCGCCAGCGGCCTGTTCGGCCTCTCTGATCTGACGCATGACTTCGATGCCGTCGCGTTTCGGCATTCTGATGTCCAGGATCATGGCATCGAAGCGCCGCCGCCCGCCTTGGATGCCCTGTTTCGCCATCTCCAGTGCGGCGAGACCGTCACTGACGCGGAGCATGTGAGCGCCGCGTCTTTCCAAATGCCGGATCACGATGAGGGCGTTGATGTCATTGTCTTCAGCCAAAAGGATCTCGAGCCCGTGCAAGCTCGGATCCTCACGGGTGGTGGAGGTGAGGGCTTGGGCCGCGTTTTCCGGCGCGTATGCAGGCGCCGCGGCGAGTCGGGCGTAAAGGGAGCGGATGCGCAAAGGCTTGACGAGCCAGCCGTCGAAGGCCTGCAAGGGTTTTTGTCCCAAGGCACGGCGCTCGAAAGGCGAAAAGAACACGAAGCTTTGCCCGACGCCGGTGGCGCGGGCCGACTCGCCGAGCAGCCGCGTCGCTTCGGCGCCCAAGGCGCAATCGACAATCATGATGTCGGGCGGGCGGCCCGCGCGGCCGGCCTCGCGGAGAAACATATGGCCGGTTTCCGCGCTCGCGGCCCAGAGAACGTCGACGCCGGCCGCCGTCAATGTCTCGGCGAGATAGGGCGCTTCGAAACGCGAGGTGGCGACGATCAGGGCGCGCTTGTCATGGAGCGCCTCGGGTGCCGCCAGCGGCTGGGGGTCGGACGCACCGGGCAAGGGCAGACGCATGGTAAAGATCGAGCCGGCCTCGGAACTCGCTGCGAGTCGCAGGCTGCCGTTCATGCGCTCGACCAACCGGCGCGAAATCGAAAGGCCGAGCCCCGTGCTGCCCGCGTGGGGCTGAGCCTGACTGTCGGCCATCGTGAATTCCTCGAAAATCGTTTCGTGTTCCGCGGCAGGGATTCCTGGTCCCGTATCGATAATGGTGAATTCGATCATTTCATCGGCTGCGCTGATCCGCAGGCCGATGCCGCCCTTGTCCGTGAATTTGACGGCATTGCCGGCAAGATTGATCAAGACTTGCCGCAGCCGGGCCGCATCGCCGATGACGCGAGTGTGAATGCCGGGCGCGAAGACGCTGGCGATTTCGAGATTTTTGCTTTGGGCACGCGGCGCCAGAAGCTCGGTCACGCCTTCGACGAGGCTGACAAGATCGAACGGTGCGTGCGTCAGCTCGAATTTGCCGGCCTCGATCTTGGAAAAATCCAGGATTTCGTCGACCAGCGCGGAAAGCGCAGCACCAGAGGTGCGGACCGCGTCCACATAGCTCTTTTGTTCGGGATCGAGCCCCGTCGCAACGAGCAGCTCGGCCATTCCGACAATGCCGTTGAGCGGCGTGCGGATCTCATGGCTCATGGTCGCGAGCAGGCGGGATTTCGCTTCGCTCGCCGCCTCGGCGTGCTCGCGCGCCTCCTCCGCCTCTTTCAACGCGAAACCTGTCTCGGTCTTGCGCTCCGGCACAGGCAAAGCATGTATGAGGGGACGACGGCCGCTGAAATAGGCAAGGTAATAGGCGCAAGCGAAGCCAAGCAGCAGGCCAAACACCAAGCCGCCCGCCAAAGCGAGAAAGACTGGTGGAGGCCAGGGGACGTTCAAAATGGTGAGAGCCTCGCGCATAGACTTATGGTCATAGCCGCGAGGCCTTAGGATTTTATTGCATCGAATCCAGCATAGCTAATTTGTTCTGGTTCTCGCCATCGATGCTATTTTCTATGGCCGCGGTTCCTTGTTGTCGTCCATGCCTCCGGCTCACGCCGTCTCGGCCTTCGCAGCCGTCATCATGTCGGGAATCTTCATCGTTGCATTGCTCTATCGACCGGAGACGCGCTTTCGCGGGA
>DAIESR010000198.1 GCA_027346205.1 Beijerinckiaceae bacterium | reverse complement strand
CCGCTTGTCGGGAAAAGCGGCGCAGGCGTCCCGCAGGCCAGCCAGAAGACGATCGAGAATCACCATCCCGACCTTGAATCAGAAAGTCAAACTCAGCGAAACTGAAATTTCAGATCCTATTCCCAGATTTAGAATTGCTGCTTTCTGGGATCTGCCTTGTCAAGGACGGTTGTACCGACCCGCCATGTCGTGATGCCGAGATAGGATGCGAGCATCAGAGCGATGGCCAGAAACAGGCCCGAGGGCGTCAGGTCCAGGCCGACGCCGAGAACGGGCGGTCCCGCCAGCATGCCGACCGAAGAGAGCATGATGTAAGTCGCATTGGCAGCTGCGAGTTCGGCGCCTTTGTAACGAGCGCCGAGATGCGCCAGCCCGACAGCATAAAGGCTGCCGACCACGCCACCCCAGACGACGAGCAGAGCCGCGAACAGTAGAAAACCCGTATCGAGCGCCAGCGGCAGAAGCAATGCTCCGAGCATGCCGGCCGCTGCGATCATGAGGAGCAGCCGGCGCCGGTTGCATCGATCCGACAGCAGGCCCACCGGGATCTGGAAGATGACATTGCCAAGCGCGAAGAGACTCACCAAGAGCGCCCCCGTTTCGGCGGCCATGCCATTGTGCAGCGCATAGACGGGCAAAAGGCCCATGGCGGCGGTTTCGATCGCGCCATAGAACAGGGCGGCGAGCGTCGCGACCGGCGCCGCTGCAACAAAGCCGCGGAGGGATGTCTTGGTCTGCTCTTCGATCTCAGGAGCCTGGCCGCCCACGATGGCGACCGGGACCGCTGCGACGATGAACAGGGCGATGGCAGCGAGGAAAGGCATCAGGCCCTGCGTGCCGGTCACGGTCAGGATCGTCGGGCCTGCGGCAAAGCCTGCGGCGAGGCTGGTCGTGTAGAGGCCGAGGATCATCCCGCGCCGGTGCGGCGGCGCGACGCTGTTGATCCAGAATTCGCTCAGGACGAAGAGAATGGTGAGCGCGGCGCCAAAGACGCCGCGAATGACAAGCCAGCTCCAATAATTCTCATGCGCGGCAAAGGCTGCGAGACTGGCTATGGCCGTGAGCAGGGCAATGAACAGCAGCGTCTGCACGCCGAGCCTTCGCGCCAGCCGTGGCACGAAACGGGCGATGGCGAGTGTCGCAAGGCCGCCGGCAGCCGGATTGAGGCCGATGGCCCGCGCGGAATAACCCGCCTCGGCGAGCCGCACCGAAAGCAGTGCCATGCTCAGCGACAGGCCGACGCCGACTATCGAGACGGTGGCGATCGCGGCCGTGAGTGCAAGCTTGGGTTGTGCTCCCGAAATCACTGTTGCGGTCGCCTCCGGATTCAGAGCGGGATGAGGCAAAGTGGGGACCGGTTTTCCGGTGCGATCACGTTTACGCAGATTGCGCGAGCTTATCTGCATATCCCGCTCTAAATCCTCGGAATCGATCACGTTTTTTGAAGCGTCGGATATATCCGACGTCGACGTGATCTAAAGGTGGTCGCGAATCCAGCGTCGCTTCCTCTCATAGAAGAAGGGGACCGGAAGATCGTGTGGGAATTTGGCCACGATATGGGTCTCGAGTTCAAGCAAGATCATGGCCGTGATGCGGGGAATGTCGAGCTTCATCGCCTCGGCGATTGAAAGCCAGACGAGTTCGACGAGTTCAGTGTCTGGTGTCACGCAGCCTTCGATGCGATGCGCGACCGAGCCGACATTGACGGCGAAGAAGCTCGTGTCGAAACGCCTTGGAAAGCTGGGCGGTGTCACAGCGCGCGCGATGAAGCGCAGAGCCGAGAGATTGGGGGCAAAGCCGTGGTCGACGAAAGTCTGCCATTCCGCTGGGACCGGCTTGGAATATGTCTCTCGCGTTGGTGCGCCGACCAGGAGACCGGTTTCCTCGAAGATTTCGCGAATGGCCGCCAATGCGAAGGCCTCAGGGCCCGGGAAGCCACGGCGACGGCGAAGTGCGAGCTTTTCGAGACTCGTGTCCGGCAAAAGGCCATGCCCACGTATCAGCCGATCGGCTTTCTCGAGGCGGCCGCCGGGGAAAGCATATTTGCCCGGAAGAAAGGCCAGCGCGGAATTGCGCCGGCCAAGCAGCACTTTGGTTTCAGTTCCGCTGCCGTCGAGCAGCACCATGGATGCGGCGAGCCGCGGCTTGACAGTTTTGCGTGCCTGCGTTGCGCCGGCTAGAGGCCGGATGTCGGCATGCGCCTCGGGCGCATTGGTTTCATCCTCATTCATGTCCGGCTGGCGCGCGGGCGGTCGAATCCGCCGTTTCAAATCCATGCATGCGCAGAGCCCATTGGTGGGCAATGAGCCCGCCTTTGAACATAGGCAGCAGAATGAGGCTGAGCGCGAGTGTCAAGCTCGGCCATATCGTCATATGATAGATCAATGGCAGATCCGGCGCGATGGTTTCGACCCCGAGCATGCCCGTGCCGACAATATGGCCGACAGCGAATATGGTCAGATAGGGTGGTGCGTCATCGGCACGGTGATGAAACAATTCTTCGCCGCATTCGGGGCAATGATCGTTCACTTTGAGATAGCGATAGAAAATCTTGCCTTTGCCGCAATTCGGGCATTTGCCGGCAAGCCCGCGCTTGACAGATTTCCAGGCGTTCCGATCGCGTTTTGCTGGTGGTTCATCGCAAGACGGCGTGGTGAAGGACGTCCGTGAGATGTCGATGTTCATAGGAGAAACCGTCTCTCATGTAAGCAGGGCACCAGCGGTCAACCCGGTGTCGCGCATGAAGGATGGCCGTGTGATCGATCAGGCACGGCAAGAGTCTATGAAGCAAATTTCTGCGAGGCTTACCCCAAAATCACCGGCATCATCTGCGCTTTGATCTCCTTACGTGAGAGGCCGGCGGCGCGCTATCGGGCCTGTTGTCGCGGCGCGACGCGCGCTTGCCCATGGCGCGATCGAGGCTCCCGCGCGGTGCGCGCTTGCCTTCACTCAAGAGCTCGAAGCGCAGGGCCCCGGCAAAAGGTGCAGCTTCGACAAGCCGCACAGTCACCTCGTCTCCGAGCCGGTGCATCTCGCCGCTGCGGCCAGAGACGAGCGCGTGAAGGCTCTCGTCATAATGGTAGTAATCCTTGCCGAGGCTCGCCGCCGGCACGAAGCCGTCGGCGCCCGTGTCGCGCAGTTTGACGAAGAGCCCGACCTTGGTGACGCCGGAGATCCGGTCTTCGAAGATCGTGCCGACCTGGTCCGCGAGATGGGCGGCGATGAGGCGCTCGATCGTCTCGCGCTCGGCCGCCATGGCGCGCCGTTCGGCCGCGGAAATGCGTGCCGCGATTTCGGCCAGCTCCTCATCGGCCATATTGGGCAGGCCGTCGGGGCCGAGATGCAGCGCGCGGATGAGCGCGCGATGCACGATGAGATCGGCATAGCGCCGGATCGGCGAGGTGAAATGCGCGTAGCTGCGCAAATGCAGACCGAAATGTCCGTAATTCTCGGTGACATATTCCGCCTGCGCTTGCGTGCGCAGCACGATTTCATTGAGGATGTTCTCATGCTCCGTGCCTTTGACACGGACGAGAATGCCGTTGAACTGGTGCGGCGTCAGCACCTGGCCCTTGGCGAGCTTGATGTCGATCGAGGCGAGAAATTCGGAGAGCGCATTGAGCTTTTCGAGCGAGGGCTCGTCATGGGCACGATAGATCAGTGGCTGGCGCTTATCTTCGAGCGCCTCGGCCGCCGCGACATTGGCGAGGATCATGAACTCTTCGATCAGCCGATGCGTTTCGAGCCGTGGCGGAACGATCACCCGATCGACCGTGCCGTCCGGCTTCAGAAGGATCTTGCGTTCCGGCAGATCGAGATCGAGCGGCGCGCGTTTCGTCCGCGCGAGTTTCAAGGTCTCATAGGCGGAAAAGAGCGGGCGAAGCACGCCATCGAGCAAGGCTTGCGTCTCGATGCCCGGCATTTCGTCCCAGGCCGCCTGCACTTGCGCATAGGTGAGCTTGGCCGAAGAGCGCATCATTACCCGATGGACGCGATGCGAAAGCTTTCTGCCGTCGGCGGCGACGATGATCCGCATCGCCAGCGCCGGCCGATCTTCATTGGGCCGCAGCGAACAGAGATCATTCGAGATCCGCTCCGGCAGCATCGGTACGACGCGGTCGGGGAAATAGACGGAATTGCCGCGATCGAGCGCCTCACGGTCGAGTGATGTGCCGGGCCGGACATGAGCGGCGACATCGGCGATGGCGACGTGAATGATATGGCCGCCGCGATTGTCCGGATCTGGATCGGGCGCGGCGAAGACCGCGTCGTCATGGTCCTTTGCATCAGGCGGATCGATGGTGACGAAGGGAATGGCGCGCCAATCCTCGCGCTCCGCGACCAAAGTCAGCTTGGCGCGCTCGGCCTCGGCAATCGTCTCGGAACGAAAGACATTGGGAATGCCATGCGCATGCAGAGCGATGAGGCTCATCGCCTTTTCTGTCGCGAGAGAGCCGAGCCGCTCGCGTATCTTCGCTGCCGGCAGGCCGAGGCGGTTGCTGCGCAGGACATCGATGGCGACCAGATCGCCTTCTTGGGCCGCGCCTTCGCTTCCTTCGGCGACGAAAAATTCGCCGCGGCCGACATTCTTCTTGTCGATCGGCACGACTCTTCCGCCACCGCGCGGATCGGCGCGATAGATTCCGAGCACTTGCGTTCGCGCGCGTTGCAGAAGCTTGACGACCCGGCCGCTATAGGCGGGTTCGTTCGGCCCGGCGTCCGGCAGCATTTCAGTGCGGATCAAAGCGCGGTCGCCGATGCCGGGCGTGGCGGCGCCGGGCCGCTGCCGGCTGTGTATCAGAACGATCTTCGGAACCGGCCCATGCTCCGGGTCCCATTCGACCGGGACGGCGAGAAGATCGCCATCCTTGTCGCGGGTGGTGATATCGGCGAGCACAACGGCGGGCAGAGTGCCAGGCCGATGCAGGACTTTGCGGCGGCGCTCGATCGCG
>DAIESR010000192.1 GCA_027346205.1 Beijerinckiaceae bacterium | reverse complement strand
GCCACAGGCTCATTTATTACACGCCCGACAAGCTCTCCCTGTACGATGGGAAAGTTGTCGCGGCAGCGGCACCTGTGTCGGTGCGCGACGTGAGCGGCGATCATTTTACTTTGGAGCCGGAAAGGCGTGTCGATCTCGGTGGCGTGGATGTCGTCCTTTTACGGCAGGACCCGCCCTTCGACCTTGCCTATATAACCGCGACGCATCTCCTCGAATTGCTGCCTCCCGAGGTTCTCGTCGTCAATGATCCGGCTTCCGTGCGAAATGCCCCGGGAAAGCTGTTTGTGATGCAATTTCCGCAATTCATGCCAGCAACCCTCATCACCAGGGACAAGGCCGCGATCGAGGCCTTTCTGGCCGAACATGGCGAAGTGGTGATGAAGCCCTTGCACGGCCATGGCGGCGCTGCTGTCTTCAAGCTCACACAGCAGGATCCGAATTTCGGCTCGCTCTATGATCTTTTCGCTGCGACTTTCAAAGAACCCTGGGTCGTGCAGCGCTTCCTGCCGCAGGTCGCGCAGGGCGACAAGCGCATCATTCTCGTCGATGGCGCGGCTGCCGGGGCGGTCAATCGAGTGCCGGCAAAAAACGACATAAGATCCAATATGGTGCGCGGCGGCGCGGCGGCGCCGACTGAATTCACGCCACGGGAGCGAGAAATCTGTGAAATGATCGGACCGGAATTGAAGCGCCGCGGCCTATTGCTGGTTGGAATCGACGTCATCGACGGCCATCTAACGGAAATCAATGTCACTTCGCCGACCGGGATCAGGGCTATCCGCCGTCTCGGCGGACCGGATCTGGCCGTCAGCGTATGGGAAGCGATTGAGAGCCGGCTGGCGGTGCGCCGCAGCGCGCAAATTATCTGATTTGCCGCAAGAGAATTTCGCCAAAACGAGTTAATGAAGATCGGATTATGACCGTTATGACCGTTCTTACCCCGGTGCGCGGCGAGGCACAGCGCCGGGATTGGGCGTTCACGCCCGCGCAATTGTTCGACCGTGCGCAGATCGCGGAAGCGATCGCGGCGGCGCATCGGCGCGGCCTCGAAGGCGAGGATCTGCGCAAAGAGGCTTT
Organism: Beijerinckiaceae bacterium; assembly: GCA_027346205.1. Taxonomy (GTDB): domain Bacteria; phylum Pseudomonadota; class Alphaproteobacteria; order Rhizobiales; family Beijerinckiaceae; genus Methylovirgula. Next base: position 12,655 of record DAIESR010000192.1, on the reverse strand, counting down.
GGCCCTCTTGCGCCAGGCGCTCGAAGACGGCCGTGCGCTTGCGCGCGAAGCGCTCGAAAAGACGGCCGGCGGGCTCGCCTGCGCCAGCAATTTGTCGCTGATCGAAGACGAGCTCATCGGCGCGATTTATGATTTCATCATCACCTATCGGCGTCCGCCGCCGCAAGACGCGTTACAGCAGGAAGAAGAGCTACCGCAGGAAGGTGCGCCGCGGCGCCGGCTGACCGTGGCCGCGGTCGGCGGTTATGGCCGTGGCACATTGGCGCCGGGTTCCGATATCGATCTTCTGTTTCTCCTGCCGACGGAAAGCGATCCGTGGTGCGAGAAGGTCGCCGAAGGCATTCTCTATGTGCTTTGGGATCTGCGGCAGAAGATCGGCCATTCGACTCGCTCGATCGAAGAATGTCTGCGCCAAGCGAAAGAAGACATGACGGTGCGCACCGCCTTGCTCGAAGCGCGCTTCATCCTCGGCGATGAACATGTCTTCGAGACCATGCGGAGCCGGTTCGAGGCAGAGGTCGTGCATCTCGCGCCGGCCGAATTCGTCACTGCCAAGCTCGCCGAGCGGGATACGCGGATCTCACGGGCCGGTCGCTCGCGCTATCTCGTCGAGCCCAATGTCAAGGAGGGCAAAGGCGGTCTGCGCGATCTCAATACGCTGTTTTGGATCGCCAAATGCGTCTATCGCGTTCGCAACGCCTCCGACCTTGTCGAGGAGGGGCTCTTCACGCCGCGCGAATATCGTTTGTTCTGCCGTTGCGAGGAGTTTCTGTGGCGGGTGCGCTTCCATCTGCATTTTTCGACAGGCCGTGCCGAGGAGATCCTGAGCTTCGATCAGCAGAGAAGCCTCGCGGAGCGTTTAGGTTATAGCGCGCGTGGCGGTCTCGTCGGCGTCGAGCGCTTCATGAAGCATTATTTTCTCGTCGCCAAGGATGTCGGCGATCTGACCGCCGTCGTCTGTGCCGCGCTCGAGGAAAAGCAGGCTAAGCCCGCCGCCGTCCTCGATCGTTTTGCGACGCATTTGCGGCATCATGAAAAACTGGTGAAAAGCGCCGGCTTTACCATAGAGAACGGCCGTATCAGTGTGCCGGGCCCGGAGGTCTTCGCGCGCAATCCCGTCAATCTCATCCGCCTCTTCTGGCTCGCCGATCGCAGCGGCCTGGCTATCCATCCAGATGCCAAGCGCGCGGTGATTTCGTCGCTGAAATTCATCGATGCGAAGCTGCGCGCCGATCCCGAGGCGAACCGGCTGTTCCTCAATATTTTGACTTCGCGCAACAGCCCCGAAGTGGTGCTGCGGCTGATGAACGAAGCCGGCGTGCTCGGCAGGTTCATTCCTGATTTCGGCCGTATCGTCGCCTTGATGCAGTTCAACATGTACCATCACTTCACGGTCGACGAGCATTTGTTGCGCGCGGTCGGACATCTCGCCGATATGGAGGCGCATCGCCATGTCGAGGAGCATCCGCTGGCGAGCGCGATCATCTCTTCGATCGAGAAACGTACCGCGCTTTATCTCGCGCTGTTTCTGCATGACATCGCCAAGGGGCGGCCGGAGGACCATTCGGTCGCAGGCATCACCGTCGCGCGCGGTCTTTGTCAGCGCTTTCGCCTTTCCGAGGCAGAGACGGAAAGCGTTGCCTGGCTTGTCGAAAATCATTTGATCATGTCGGATACGGCTCAAAGGCGCGATCTCGGTGACCGGCGGACGATCGAGACTTTCGCGGCGCGGGTGCAGACACTCGAACGGCTCAAAATGCTGCATGTTCTGACCGTCTGCGATATTTACGCTGTCGGTCCTGGCGTCTGGAACGGTTGGAAAGGCGAATTGCTGCGCACGCTCTATTGGGAGACGGAAGTCGTGCTCGCTGGTGGCCATTCGGCCCGCGAGCGGACAAGGCGTGTCGAATCCGCCAAGCGGGAATTGCGGGAGCAATTGCCCAATTGGACGGACGGCGATTTCGAGGCCTATGCGGCGCGCCATCAGCAGGCCTATTGGCTGAAGGTCGATCTGCCGCACAAGATCCGTCACGCCAAGCTCCTCAATATGAGCGAGGTCGAATCCCTGACGGCGATCACGGATATTGCGACGGATGCGTTTCGTGCGGTCACCGAACTCACCGTGATCGCACCCGACCATCCGCGCCTTTTGTCCACCATCGCCGGCGCCTGCGCGGCCTCCGCCGCCAATATCGTCGATGCACAGATCTTCACCACTACGGAAGGACTTGCACTTGACACGATCTTCCTCTCTCGTGCTTTCGATCGCGATGACGACGAATTGCGTCGCGCCAATAAAATCGCGCTGGCGATCGACCAGGCTTTGCGTGATGAATCGCGCCTCAAGGAGCTGATCGATGCCAGCGGCCGGGCCTCGATCGATCGGGGTACGCCCTTTCATGTCCCGCCAGAGGTTTCGGTCGACAATGATCTCTCCCGCAAATTCACCGTCGTCGAAGTCTCCTGTCGTGACCGGCCGGGGCTTCTTTACGATGTGACGCGTGCGTTGTCGGAACTCGACCTCAATATCGGGTCCGCGCATGTCGTGACCTTTGGCGAAAAAGCGGCGGATGTCTTCTATGTGACGGATTTGACTGGCGCCAAGATCGAGGCGCATGCCCGTATCGGGGGAATCAAACGCAAGCTCCTCCAGACGCTGAGCGAAAAGCCGCGGGAAACCACCGCATTGCAGCTGGCAACTTGATTTTCGCCGTTTGCGATCTGATATCGAAACTCAGTCCACGACAGAAACGGATCCAAGTATGGCCGATCCCAAACTCAATGAGAGCAATCGAATCGACCCCCAGACCGACGCGGCTGCGCCGAACGAGGCATCGGAAGTCTCCGACGCGGCCGGTGGTGAGCCGGACGCCTTCCTTGTTCTGCAGAAGCTGCAACAGGAAAATGCGGAAATGAAAGACAAGCTTCTGCGGACACTCGCTGAAATGGAAAATCTGCGGCGCCGCACCGAAAAGGAAGTGGCCGATGCCAAGCTCTATGGCGTCACCTCCTTCGCGCGCGACATGCTGACCTTTGCCGACAATTTGCAGCGCATCGTCGAAAACGTTCCGCCGGAACTGCGCGAGGGCGCAGATGCCGCGGCGACGACACTCGTCGAAGGGCTCGAATTGACCGAACGCGACTTCCTGTCGCGTCTGGCGCGTCATGGTGTGAAGAAGTTGGAGCCGCAGGGCAGCAAATTCGACCCCAACCGTCATGAGGCTTTGTTCGAAGTGCCGGACGAGAGCCAGCCGAATGGCACGGTCGTGCAGGTCGTCGAAGATGGCTATGCGATCGGCGACCGGGTCTTGCGGCCGGCTAAGGTCGGCATTTCACGCGGTGGGCCGAAAGCGGCCAATTAAAGTCTGATGCTCTACCTGCACGAAGGCTGCGTCACCCGCCGCAAGGTGAGGTTGATGCGGCCATCGTCGGGCAGCAGGGTCGACGTGCCGGGAATGATCCGCGCGACGCCATGATAGGCAAGACGGGCTGGACCGGCGAGCAGCACGGCATCGCCGGAGCAGAGTTCCAGCGCCACGGTCTTGCCGCCGCGCTGCGTGCCGCCGACTCGGAAGATGCAGCTGGCGCCGAGGGAGAGCGAGAGGACGGGGGCCGCGAGGTCCGCCTCATCGCGATCCTGATGCAGGCCCATATGCGCAGCGGCATTATAGAAATTGATGAGACAGGCCTCCGGCGCAAAAGGATAGGCTGCGAGTTCCTTCCAGGCGCGCAGCGCGATCTCAGGGATCGGCGGCCAGGGCTGCCCCGTATCGGGATGCGTCGCCTGATAGCGATAGCCGCCGTCACGATCCGATACCCAGCCGAGCCCGCCGCAATTGCTCATGCGCACGGAAAAAGCCTTGCCGGTCTTCGGCATGCGCGGCTGAAACAAAGGCGCGGCCGCGAGTGCGGATTCAATGTCGTGGAGCAAGACGCGCTGGGCGTCGGGATCGAGATAGCCGGGCACATGCACGAGACCATTGGCATTGACCCGCGCGCCAGAGCATGTCCCGGAAAAGTTGAGAGACTTTTCCATTATTTTAGACATCGGATATATCCGATGTCTCATTCATGAGAACATGCTCCAACACATTGATTTTGCGCGCGTTCTTATCGATCGGATGAGTCCATCCGATCGGAACGCGCTGTGGCGCCGGTTTCACGGCTTCAGGACCTCCTTCGATTCGACGGTCGAATCGGCATTCAGCCGATAGACGAGGGCCGCTCCGGTGGCGATTTCCAAGGTCAACAGGGCCGAAGGCGTCAGATGATCGAGCACCATGACGAGGGCGCGCAGTGAATTGCCATGGGCGGAGATGAGCACGGAATGCCCGTTGAGCACCGTGGGCAGGATCTCTTGGCAGTAATAGGGCACTACGCGCGCCACTGTGTCTTTCAGGCTTTCGCCGCCCGGCGGATTCACATCATAGGAACGGCGCCAGAGCAGGACCTGCTCCTTGCCCCATTTAGCGCGGGCATCGTCCTTGTTGAGACCGCTGAGATCGCCATAGTCGCGCTCGTTCAGAGCTTCGTCGCAGACGGTCGGGATATCCTCCTGACCGATCTCGGCGAGGATCAGCTTCAACGTATGCTGGGCGCGGACCAAACTCGAGGTGAAAGCGCGATCGAAGCGCATCCCCCGGGCCTTCAGGAGTCGGCCGGCCGCGCGTGCCTCCTCGATACCTTTTTCGGTGAGATCGGGATCCTTCCAACCCGTGAAAAGATTTTTCAGGTTCCAATCGCTCTGGCCGTGCCGCACGAGGACGAGAAGGCGTTGCATGGATCATCCTTCGACATGAATTTGGCACTTAGGCCCGCCCGCCATGTAACGCCTGACGACTGCTCTGTCAGCGCAAAATTCGACTTCCGGCAAAGGATCAGGCTCATCCTTTCGGCCTGGGCCGATGGCATGCTGGCATGCATTCACTTCTCTGCACAGCGGTTCGAATCATCCGGCGAGACCCAGGACATCAGCCATGGAATACAAGCCGGGCTTGCGGCCACGGGCCCAGAGCGCGGCATGCAGCGCGCCACGAGCGAAAATGCCGCGGTCCTCGGCGCGATGGACGAGTTCGAGCCGCTCCCCCTGGCCGGCGAAGATGACCATGTGATCGCCCACCACCGTGCCACCGCGCAGAGCGGCGAAACCTATGCTGCCCGGCTGCCGAGCGCCAGTGTGACCGTCGCGGCCGCGCACGGATGTTTCTTCGAGATCGACGCCCCGGCCGCGTGCGGCGGCAGCGCCCAAGAGCAGCGCCGTGCCCGAAGGCGCGTCGACCTTCATCCGATGATGCATTTCGGCGATCTCTATATCGAAATCGGGGCCGAGTGTGCGCGCCACTTTCTCGACAAGGCCCGCGAGCAGATTGACGCCTAGGCTCATATTGCCGGAGCGGACGATCGCGGCATGCCGCCCCGCCGCTTCGATGGCTTGCAGATCCTCGTTCGAAAAGCCGGTCGTGCCGATGACATGGGCGATGCGTGCCTGCGCGGCCAACGCCGCCAGTTCGACGCTTGCGCGCGGTGTGCTGAAATCGATGATGCCATCGGCGGCAATCACGCAGGCCAAGGGATCGCTGCAAACGGACACGCCCAGCGGGCCGCAGCCGGCGAGGACCCCTGCATCCTTGCCCTGCGCCTCGCTCGCGCTCCCTTCGAGCGCCCCGGCCAGCGTGACACCCTCGGTCGCAGCGATCAGATTGACGAGCACACGGCCCATGCGGCCGGCCGCACCGGCCACGATCAGCCGCATATCGCTCATCCCGTAAATCTCCCATTATACATGCGCCATCCTATAAAGCGCCGTTTTATGGATGGAAAGTCTGGCGCCGCCGGCACCCGTCTCGACAATCGAAAGGCAACCTGTTTTCGGCACATTTTCGTCATTCGCTGGTCACATCACGCTTCTAAGGTCTTTCTCGACCAGGGACGGCGCGACCGGCATCAGCCGGGGCACATGGGCCGGAAGTACGTTCATGTGCCGCGTCGAGCCCGGGTCAGCCGCTGCTTCCGCAGTTTCGCGGCTCTTGCGGGAAGACCGCCCCCATGGTCTCGGATCGATCCCGAGGCCGGGATCCGACCTGACAGCTCTTGCGATTTTCATGATCATATATTGGCGGCAGCGGCGATCTCAGCCTGGATCGCCTCGGCGCTGGCGCATGGGTCCTCGGCCTCGGTGATCGGGCGCCCCACGACGAGATAATCCGCGCCCGCTGCGATCGCCGTTGCAGGCGTCGCGACGCGTTTCTGATCGCCCACATCCGCGTCCTTCGGTCTTATGCCCGGTGTCACGAGAATCATCTCGTCGCCGACCATCAGCCGCATTGCCGAGACTTCGGCGGCGGAGAGAACGAGGCCCGCAATGCCGGCGCCCCATGCCTGTCCAGCGCGTCGGGCGACGAGATCCTTGACCGAGAAGCCATAGCCCGCCGCTGCGAGATCAGCGTCGTCATAGGATGTCATCACCGTCACGGCGAGGAGCTTGAGCGCCGAGCCGACGATTCCTTCTTTTGCCGCCGCCATGGTCTGCGGATAGGCATGAATGGTGAGGAATTCATAGCCGCGCCGAGCCAATGCGGCGGTCGCGCGCGTCACCGTATTGGGAATGTCGTGCAGCTTGAGGTCGAGAAAGACCTTCTTGCCTTGCGCGACGAGCCGATCGGCAAGAGCGAGGCCATTGTTGCCGGCGTCTCCGGCAAAGGCGAGTTCGAGGCCGATCTTGTAAAAGGAGACGGTGGCGCCAAGACGCGCGACGAGCGCTTCGGCTTTGGCTGGATCGGAAAAATCGAGCGCGACGATCAGGCGGTCGGAAGGCTTTGGTTTCTCACGCATGCGCTCGGAGCCACCTAGTATCCGCCGTCATTGAGCCGCCAGTCAGACACTGACCGCGGTTCGATGACGAAAAGCGGATACATCCAAGAAATGCGACGTATTGGGAATCTATGCTTCCCTATACTAGCCGACACGTCAGGGCACAGGTCTGTCGCGTGTGACTTGCGCCAAATCATTTAAAGTAGAGACGCAATTTGTCGAGATCGGGAATTTTGCGCAAGAGCGCGAAGGCCGGATTCAATGGCCGATCGCGGCGTGGCAGCATCAAATCGCCGGCAAGCTTCCGCAGGCGCGATTTGGCCTCGTCGAACTCGCTCTTAAAATCGCGGCGCGATTTTCCAGCGGTCCCCAGGTGCCGAAAGCCCTTGATATGCGGGCGTGCCGCGCCGAGGCCCTCGCCGGCGCGGCGATAGACCCAGACGCGTGCCGGCGGCACATTGAGCCAGATCCGACGCGAGGCTTCGGCCTCGAAAGCGATCGGCGGCGCCTTGCGTGGCATCGGCGAGTTGAGACTATAGGTATATTGAACGAAGATCCCGTCCGGCGCCATGAGTTCGAAAGCATCGGCGAGAAGCGCGAGACGGACATTCTCGGGCTTGGTCAACAGCGGCAGGCTGGAGACGATGGCCGCCGCTGGCGTCTCGAATTGAGCCTGCAGGCTCGTTGCCAAATGATAGGCATCGCCGCGGACGATGCGGACTCCGGGGAACCGCCGGGCGAGCAGCGCGCAGAAATTTTCGTCATATTCGACGAGGATGAGCCGCTCAGGTTCAATGCCGCGATCCAGCAATGCCTGGGTGATCGCGCCCGTGCCCGGTCCGAGTTCGATGATGGGCCCTTCGGCGGCGGGATCGATGGCCCGCGCCATCATTTGCGCGAGCGCCGGGCCGGAAGGGGTGACGGCCCCGGTCAAAAGCGGGTTGTCGAACCAGGATTTGATGAACCGAGCCTCGTCGGCCAGGCGGTCCTCGATCCGCAAGTTCGGTTTCGGCACAGGGGCACGGGTCGCACGCGTCGGCTCAATACGCAAACCTTTTGATCCTTGGCTTGAAAGGGATTTCGAATTTGTAATCTGGAGCCGATCACTTAGTTGCGTGACCCGCCTCTCGGGTCGGCATCAGAGAATCGGCGCGGAGAATGCAGGCATGTGCCGAGTAAAATTGCCGACAAAGCCAGCCACGTCAAGAAAGCTTCACAATTTCGAGAGGCATGATGCTCAAAGCGCAGGCAGAAGCCTTAGGCGGCAGTTGAGGACAGCGGTCACTGACCGCTGAGATTTTCGAAGAAGTCTTTCATCTTGGCAAAGAAGCCCGACGCCTCCGGATGCGTCGTGTGGGATGAAAGCGACTCGAATTCCGCGAGCAATTCACGCTGCCGTTTGGTCAAATTCTGCGGCGTTTCGACGGTGACCTGGATGTAGAGATCGCCGACGTCGCGCGTGCGCAGCACGGGCATTCCTTTGTTCTTCACCTTGAATTGCTTGCCGGATTGCGTCCCCTCGGGGATCTTGATCTTGGCTTCCTCGCCATCGATGGTGTGGACGGGGACTTCGCCACCCATCGCCGCCTGCACCATGGAGATCGGCACGCGGCAGAACAGATCTGCCCCGTCGCGCTGGAAAAACGGGTGCGGCTTCATCGCGATGAAAATGTAGAGATCACCCTGCGGTCCGCCCCGCATGCCGGCCTCGCCTTCGCCGGCGAGGCGGATTCTCGTGCCGTCCTCGACGCCCGCGGGCACATTGACTGCGAGGCTACGCTCGCGCGTGACGCGACCCGAACCCGAGCAGACGGTGCAGGGATTGTCGATGATCTCGCCCTGCCCCTGACAGTGGGGACAGGTCCGTTCGATCGAGAAAAAGCCTTGCTGGGCGCGAACGCGGCCATAGCCGCCGCAGGTCGGGCAGGCGCGCGGCTTGGCGCCCGGCTTGGCGCCGCTGCCAGTGCAGGCGTCGCACACGATCGAGGTCGGCAGGGTAAGATTAGCCGTCTTGCCGGTAAATGCGTCTTCCAGTGTGATTTCAAGATTGTAGCGAAGATCGGAACCGCGCGCTGCACCGCCATTGCGGCCGCCGCGCCGGCCCATCATATCGCCGAAGAGATCGTCGAAAATATCGGCCATCGAGGCGCCGAAACCCTCGGCACCGCCGCCAAAACCGTTACCCCCCTCGAAGGCAGCATGTCCGTAGCGGTCGTAAGCGGCGCGTTTCTGCGTATCGGACAGAATCTGATAGGCCTCATTGACCTCTTTGAACTTGTGTTCGGCTTCCGCATCGCCGGGATTGCGATCGGGATGGTGAGCCATCGCCGCCTTGCGGAAGGCGGATTTCATCTCGGTTTCCGTGCATGTTCTCGAAACCCCGAGAACTTCATAAAAGTCGCGTTTCACGGTCGCCATTCGGACCCCTCTGCCGCTGCATGCGGCACCGATCTTTTTCTATCGTCCACGGCACGCGCGCGCCGCCATCCACAAATGCCATCTTTCACATAAAGATGCGATTCCAATAACTTAGAGATGGATACGGGCGGAAAACCCGTATCCACTTTTCCTCATCCCGCTCTATTTCAAATACTTGGAGCATGTCCTTTGTCGGAAAAGTCTATCAACTTTTCCGGGACATGCTCTAGCGCATAGAACCCTCGGCTTCGGAAGGACGAGGCCGTATATCGCCTGCGCGCCTAGCCGACCCGCGAGAGGCGGTAAAAGCCGCGCGACACCGCAAAAGAACGTGGCAAAAAGGGTGCCGTTACGGCCGGGCGGCAAACGCATCCACGCCCGGATGCCGAAGCTCGGGCGTGGAAGAATTCTATATCAGGCGGATTTCTTTTTGTCGTCCGGCCCGACTTCCTTGAACTCGGCGTCGATGACGTCTTCGTCCTTGGCCGCTTCCTGCTGCGGAGCTTCGCCGCCTGCCTCAGCACTCTGCGCCTTGTACATGGCCTCGCCGAGCTTCATCGAGGCCTGGGTCAGCTCGTCGACCTTGGCTTTGATCGCTTCGACGTCTTCGCCTTCGAGCGCCGTCTTCAGGCTGGCGATCGCATTCTCGATGGCGCTCTTGTCGGCTTGCGAGACCTTGTCGCCATATTCCGCCACGGATTTCTCGGTCGAATGGATCATGGCTTCGGCATGGTTCTTGGCGTCGACGAGCTCACGCCGGATCTTGTCCTCGGCGGCATGCATCTCGGCGTCCTTGACCATCTTGTCGATGTCGGCCTCGCTCAACCCGCCCGACGCCTGGATGCGGATCTGCTGCTCCTTGTTCGTCGCCTTGTCCTTGGCAGTCACATTGACGATGCCATTGGCATCGATGTCGAAGGTGACTTCGACCTGCGGCGTGCCGCGTGGCGCCGGCGGAATGCCGACGAGATCGAACTGGCCGAGCAGCTTGTTGTCGGCCGCCATCTCGCGCTCGCCCTGGAACACGCGGATCGTGACGGCGGTCTGACTGTCTTCCGCCGTCGAAAAGACCTGGCTCTTCTTGGTCGGGATCGTCGTATTGCGGTCGATCAGGCGAGTGAAGACGCCGCCCAGCGTTTCGATGCCGAGCGACAGGGGTGTCACGTCGAGGAGCAGAACATCCTTGACGTCGCCCTGCAGCACGCCGGCCTGGACAGCTGCGCCGATCGCAACCACCTCGTCGGGGTTGACGCCCTTGTGCGGCTCCTTGCCGAAGAATTGCTTCACGATCTCCTGCACCTTGGGCATGCGGGTCATGCCGCCGACGAGGACGACTTCATTGATGTCGCCCGCAGTGAGACCGGCATCCTTCAGCGCCTTCCGGCACGGCTCGACGGTCCGCTGGATCAAATCATCGACCAGCGCTTCCAGTTTCGCGCGCGTGAGCTTCAGGGTCAGATGCTTCGGTCCGGTCGCGTCGGCCGTGATATAGGGAAGGTTGATTTCCGTCTGCGCCGCCGAGGAGAGTTCGATCTTGGCCTTTTCAGCTGCCTCTTTCAGGCGCTGGAGCGCGAGCTTGTCCTTCTTGAGATCGATGCCGTTCTCTTTTTTGAACTCGTCGGCAAGGTAATTGACGATGCGATTGTCGAAATCCTCGCCGCCGAGGAAGGTGTCGCCATTCGTCGATTTCACCTCGAACACGCCGTCGCCGATCTCGAGGACCGAAATGTCGAACGTGCCGCCGCCAAGGTCATAGACGGCGATCGTGCCTGAGCCCTTCTTGTCGAGACCATAGGCGAGCGCCGCCGCGGTCGGCTCATTGATGATGCGCAGGACTTCGAGCCCGGCGATCTTGCCGGCGTCCTTCGTTGCCTGACGCTGGGCGTCGTTGAAATAGGCGGGAACGGTGATGACGGCCTGCGTGACCTGCTGGCCGAGATAGGATTCCGCCGTCTCCTTCATCTTCTGGAGGGTGAAGGCGGAGATCTGCGACGGCGAATATTGCTTGCTGCCGGCTTGCACCCAGGCATCGCCATTCGGTGCTTTGATGATGTTGTAGGGGACGAGGTCCATGTCCTTCTTGGTCATCGGATCATCGAAAGGCCGTCCGATGAGGCGTTTGATCGCGAAGAAGGTCCGTTCCGGATTGGTGACCGCCTGCCGCTTGGCGGGTTGGCCAACGAGGCGTTCGCCTTCGTCGGTAAAAGCAACGATCGATGGGGTGGTGCGAGCTCCCTCCGCGTTCTCGATGACCTTTGGGGTCGTGCCTTCCATCACAGCCACACAGGAATTGGTGGTTCCAAGGTCGATGCCAATGACTTTACCCATCTCGTCTTTCCTTATTTTGCGAGTCGCAAGACCACCGGACCCCGTAGCGATCCGGTCCTTGGGCGGACGGCATGCCGCCCGGTCCCCGATGCATGTCAATGTGGTGGCGCCGCCTGCGGGCGCAAGATTTCGGCCTATATAAGAGGACGATTTTTCCGTGCAAGGCGAATAGCCGATCCCCGCCGCCGCTTCGTCGAAGTGCTCATTATCCGTTTATGAATACTCGCACACAGCGGGAGCGTGGGGCGAGCCGGTGTGGCGGCTCGACGCCAATCGCTCGATGCTGATCAGGAGAAACGCGGACCGCGACGGGCCTCGGCCAGAGCCTGCGAAAGGCCCTCGGCGAACCGGGCCTTTTCGTCCGGCCCGAGAAAATGGCCGATTTCGACGCTCTGCCCGCGCGAGATCAGTGCCAGCTTCTGGACCCCGAACTCCTGATGATCCTCCTTATGCAGGCGCACCCAGGACGGGTTGAACCGCCATTGCGCCCTGATGCCCTTGGGCGAGACCTTCTCAAGCAGCAGTTCGAGCGGGGTGACGTGCACATCCTCATAGGCGCGGGCCGCCCGGTAATTGGCGCGGAAGGCCAGGAAGAACAAAAGCACGTCGAGACCCATGAAGCCCGCCACCGGCCACGCGCCCATGATTACGAAAGGCACGGTCGTCGCGAAGCTCACTGTGGAAAAGAACATCAGCAAAATGTGAAAATTGCGACGGGTCAGCGAACGATGCGGGTAAAGCCGCACCGACATGATCCGTCGATCGGTCGGATCTTCCGCCTCTGCGGATTCAGGAATGTGGATCGCTCGCTCCGGCATATGGCCTCGGCCCTTTGCTGCGGTCGTTTCGAACTTTATAACGCTCTGATGGCGACGCACACCAGAAGTAAGTTCAAGCAGGCTGGAAAAGTTCCAGACAGCCCTTCCGGGGGATCGGCTGCGGCTGGAGAGGCGGTGAAGCCGGCCAAACCCGCGCGACGCGGCGGCCGGGCGAAAAAGCCCGATCTTGCCAGGATTGCCGAGATATTCCGCCGATTTGCCAAAGCCAATCCGCAGCCGCGCGGCGAGTTGGAATATGTCAATCCCTATACGCTGCTCGT
>DAIESR010000250.1 GCA_027346205.1 Beijerinckiaceae bacterium | reverse complement strand
GCCGTTCCGGAGTGCAGCCTGATTGGATTTTGCGCTGGCAACGAAATAGAGCCGATCGATTTTGTCGAGATCGGCTCTATTTCAAAAGGACATGCTCTAAGCGCAGATCCGTGGGTCGATCGGGAGCAATTCGACTTCGTCGCCCGTGGTGCCGAGCGTGTGATTGTAATTGGCGAGCACGTCGGCGGGCCTGCCTTGGTCGCGGATCAGGCCATCCTCGATCCAGATGACGCGGTCGCAGAATGCCTCCAGCGTTCCGGGTGAATGCGAAACCATGAGGATGGTGCCGCGGCGTGCGAAGTCGCGGATATAGTCCAGACATTTCTGCGCGAAGGAGGCGTCGCCCACAGACAGCGCCTCATCGACGATCAGAATGTCGGCGTCGACATGGGCGCAAACGGAAAAAGCCAGTCGGGACATCATGCCGCTCGAATACATTTTTAGCGGCTGCTGGAAGAATTCGCCGATATCGGCAAAGGCTTCGATCGAGTCGATTCGAGAGGCGATGTCGCCGCGGCGCAGGCCGAGGATCGCGCCGCCGATCATCGCATTCTCGCGCCCCGTCAGCTCCATGTCGAAGCCGGCGCCGAGCGCCAAAATAGGTGCGATGCGGCCGCTGACAGTGACGTCACCTCGCGTCGGCGTGGTGATGCCGCAGATCATCTGCAGCAGCGTTGTCTTGCCAGCGCCATTGCGGCCGATGATCCCGCAGCATTCGCCCTTGCGGACATCGAAGCTGATGTCGCGTAAAACCCAATGCTGCTGGTGAAACTGCTTCCAGCGGCCGAACAAGATTTGCTTCAGCTGGTCGTTTCTATGCTTATAGAGCTGAAATGCCTTGCCGATGCCGCTGCAATTGATCACGACTTCAGATGACATCGACGAAAACCGACTTGTATTGCATGAAGAAGCGATAGCTCAGCTGGAAGATGACGAGCGAAGCGAGCACTGTGCATATGTAGACGATGGGATCAGGGAGCTGACCGAACAGCAGGAGGCCGCGCATCATCTCGATATAATCGCCCACGATATTGAGCTTGAATACGAGTTGCAAATGCTTTGGCACATCGGTGGTCGAATAAAAGATGGGCGTGGCAAACATCATCACCGGCACCACGGAGGCCATCAGATGGGTGACGTCGCGGGTGAAGGAGCCGAGCGCCATCAAAAACCAGGTGATGCCCAGAAGGAACAGGAAAAACGGAATGAAGACGAAAGGCAAGAGCAGAAAAGTCGGCGGCAGCGAATGTGTCAACAGCAGCTGGAAGACGAGCAGGACGGCGAAACTGATCGCGGCATAGACGATGGCGCGGATGGTCGCAGTCCAAGCCAGAGTTTCACTGGGAAAGATCGATTTTTTGATGAAGTTCGTATGTTCATGCAAAAGCATGGGCGCGCGATAGGCGAGTTCGCTGAAGAGGTTGAAGAGAATCAGGCCGGCGAAGATCGATATCGCGTAGCTGAAGACACCATGCGCGGCGGCCGAGGCGGGAACGCCCACAGCATTGGAGAAGATGACCGTATAGGCTGTGAGCATCACGAGTGGTCCGAAGATCGCCCAAAGCCAGCCTAACATCGAACCGCGAAACCGAACGGTCAACTCACGCCGCACGACGGCCCTGATCAATTCGCGGAAATGCCAAGCTCTCTCCAACGGCGTCACAACAAACATCCGCGATTGCACCTTCCTTGAGCCGAACTATGTGAGCGGCGGATCTAGAGCAGTTTGAAAGCCCCTAGTCAATGCGCGGGGATTTGAGCCAGGGATTCCAAGAGGCTCCCGTATCTGTGCCAATTTAGAGGCGGCACTTTTAAGGCAGGCGTTCTGCGCGCCGGAGCCCGGCACACATATCGTCTCTTTGTTCACGCAAATCTTCTCTTTGTTGAAGTTTGTGACGACCCGCAGCGAGTGGTGAATTGTCAATTGCGTGGCCCGACGCTCCGCAGGGGCATTTAAAAAAGCGCGCTGCGGCGGCAAACACAAACATAAGCATATCGCTTAAGTTTTGAGCAAAATAGAGGCGATTGAGGGCCAAATAGCTCTGCCACATAGCTGTGTCTGCCAGCGGTGATGAAATGTTTGGCGTTTCGGCGGGTGATTTGGCCGGTTGCTAAACTCGATGCCCTGGCCGATCGAAGGACTGTCCACCCGGAAATCTCGGGGCAGGCCGAGAAGAGCGACCGCCGCGCCTCGCTTTTTTCAAAGCGTTAATGTGGGGCGGCGGCGCGCGAGGCCTTTATCAGGCGGACGACTCAGTCACATCCGAGAGAGAGTAAAGCTCTTCTCTTTCGGATGTGACTGAATGGTTCGGCATTTCATGCGTGGTCGCGCTTGCTCAAGGACGCTTGACGAAAGCCGATCGGAACGGCTGACAGCCTCGGATCTCTCTTGCTGTGCTTTTGTTTTGCTTTTGCGAGTCCAGCCTGTGCCGCATGCGCTCGTTTAATTGAGCTCAGCGGTTTTCCGCGCGCCGGAGTGGCGGCAAACAACCTTCACATATTCGCGGCCGGGCCGTGGCGCGAGGGCTGCGCCGTTGGCTGCCAATGTTGCTTGCCCCATAAGGCCGCACTGCATTTCGTTCGCGACCTTGGGACCCTGGACCACATCGACCGCTGTTTCAGGCTGACAGGCGGCATGATCGATCGCCATCGAGCAGACGAGGATCAAAACGGTAATAGGTGTCATTGTGGCTCTCTCGTTTAGTTGACTTGCACCAAACGCCAGCAATGATGCTGATCTTGTTGTTGCTGCGACACAAAAGAAGCAGCTAGCGTGCCATGATATTACAAAACGTCCACATATATGTAGTCATTCTGTCACATCCAAGATGTAACTCTAGACCCCGGGCACCATGAGAGCGCTTCAATACTCTATTGCTACGGCATAAATACCGGTCTTCACGGCGCGTTCTGAAATAGCAATTTCATATTGCTCGCATAGACTCTCTTATGCCTTCGAATCGACGCAAGTTCTCACCGTTCGGACAAACCCGTCCGACGTCATGGTGCGCATATTCCCATGCCGTTTTTCGTTGATGATTGAGCCCTTCGGCGGACAGACTGCCACGGGCATCTCAGCCGCGCGGGTCTCGGGACTTCGTCATCGGATCTGGGGCCTGGCACTTTCGCCTGTCGTCGAGTGGCGGGATCTGCGTAGCGCAAGCGTTGCTCAATATACGCGTAAGCGGGGCCTGAATTGACGCGCCGCTCTGCCACAGGGGCCGCCAGTCTCGTCTGCGAGGCCAGTCTAGGCGCGAATCAATGATACTCAATCATGATATGCTTGCTTGACTCCACAGCAAGCGAAAGTAGTGGCTGGCCTGTACGAAAGATCAGCTATGTCACGGCCTTGCAACTATGGTGCTGTCGTTCGGGATCGGCTCTACCTCACACAATGAGAGCATGTCCTCATCAATGAGACATCGGATATATCCGATGTCTAAAATAATGGAAAAGTTGAGCCCACTTTTCCGGGACAGGCTCTAGCGCGCGTGGCATAACGCGCGCCTCGTTTGCCGCGCGGCGGCAGTGAGCGAGGTCGGTGATCGACGGCGGTGCAGCATATTGCCAAGGCCGGCATTTGTCTGTTACCGTACCCATCGGTCCGGTTAGGCGCTCATATTCAGTGGCTGGGCGCTGAATCCTCTTCGTTGGACGGGAGGATGAGGTGATCTCCGCAAAAGCTGAGAGTTTGGCGCCCCGCCTTCCGTATCGCCCTTTGGCTCTTCCACGAAGCGCATATTCATGAAGCGCATAGCTCTTTTCCTCGCGGTTTTTCTCTTGCTTGCCGGGCTCGTCGGCGGGCTTGCCTATGTGCAGTTCGTGTTCAAGCCGGAAATGATCAAAGGCTTCATGGCCAAGGCCGCGCCACCGCCGGCGACTGTCGCGGTCACCGAGGTGCGCCAAGAGACATGGTCCCCGCGGATTTCGGCAATCGGCACGTTCCGCGCGGTGCAAGGTATCGATGTGGCGCCGCAGGTCGGTGGTGTGATCACCGCGATACGTATTGATTCCGGACAGGATGTCGCTGCCAGCGCGCCGCTCTTCGATATAGATACGTCGGTCGAGCAAGCCGATCTCCTGAACAATGAGGCGACGCTCAAGAATGCCGATCTGGCTCTTGATCGCCAGCGTCAGCTCACGCGTAGCGGCAATACGACCAAGGCCAATGTCGATGCGGCGCAAGCCGACCGCGACAGCGCCGCGGCGTCCGTCCAGCGCGTAAAGGCGCTGATCGCGCAAAAACACATCGTGGCGCCCTTCGCCGGCCGGCTCGGCATCCGCAAAGTCGATCTTGGCCAATATGTTTCGCCGGGCACGAGTCTCATCACATTGCAGGAACTCGATCCGATCTTCGTCGATTTCCCCGTGCCCGAACAATCGCTGGCCATATTGCAGCCGGGGCAGACCGTGGAGGTGAAGGTGGATGCTTTCCCCGGCCGGGTCTTTCGCGGCAAAATCGAGACGATTGATGCGCGAGTCGACCAGAACACGCGCAACGTGCTCGTTCGGGCTACTTTCGCAAACAAGGACGACGCCTTGCGGCCCGGCATGTTCGCCAATGTCGATGTCGTCGCCGGCAAGCCCGCGTCCGTCGTGACCTTGCCGCGCACAGCCGTCACCTATTCGCTCTATGGCGACGCCGTCTTCGTCGTGGTGCCGGCGGAGCCGCAAGGCGGCGGCGCGCAAGCCAGCCCAATTGTCGGCGACATCCCATATAAGGTCGAACGCCGTTTCGTGCGCACGGGCGATGCGCGGAAGGATCGTGTGGTGATCACCGCCGGTGTGAAGGCGGGCGAACTGGTCGTGAGCGAAGGCCAGTTGAAGTTGCAGTCGGGCGCCCGCGTGCGGATCGATCGCAAGGCCGGTCTCGTGCCGCCGTCCGTGCTGCCGAGGGAATAGGCCGCCCCCATGTCCTTCACCGACATCTTCATCCGACGGCCGGTTCTCGCGAGCGTCGTGAGCCTTCTGATCCTGCTCATCGGTATTCAAGCAGGGTTCAAGCTGCAGATCCGGCAATATCCGGAGCTGTCGTCGACGACGATCACCATCACGACCACCTATCCCGGCGCCAATGCCGATCTCATCCAGGGTTTCATCACGACGCCGATCGCACAGGCGGTCGCGAGTGCCGAAGGCATCGACACGCTCGTCACCAATTCGCAGCAGAATACTTCCGTGGTGACATTGAACCTGCGGCTCAACGCCAACGCGGACCGGGCGGTCGCCGACGTGCTCGCTAAGGTCAATCAGGTCAAATACATATTGCCGCGCGAGTCGCTCGATCCGGTTGTCGTCAAACAGACGGGCGAATCGACGGCGCTGCTCTACATGTCTTTCAATTCGGATGTGCTGACAGGCTCGCAGATCACCGATTATCTGACCCGCGTGGTGCAGCCGAAGCTGCAGACGATCGACGGCGTCGCCAATGCGCAGATCCTCGGCGGCCAGACCTTCGCCATGCGCGTCTGGCTCGATCCCAACAAAATGGCCGCGCGCGGCGTGACTCCTAAAGACGTCAGCGCGGCGCTCGCCGCCAATAATTTCACTTCGGCGGCCGGGCAGATCAAGAACGCCTATACGCAGACGAGCATCAATGCGCTGACCTCGCTCGATTCCGCCAAGGCCTTCGGTCAGCTCGTCGTCAAGGCGAGCGGCGATTCTCTGATACGTCTTGGCAATATCGCCAAAATCGAGCTGGGTCCGGAATCGGTCGATTCCTCATCGGCCTTTGATGGGTTGAAGGCCGTCTTCATTGGCATCTATCCGACGCCTTCCGCCAATCCGCTCGAAGTCATCAACAATGTGCGGAAAGCCTTCCCGGAGCTGCAGAAGCAATTGCCGACGGGGCTCAAGGCTTCCATCGCCTATGATGCGACGGCCTTCATCCGCGCCTCGATCTGGGAAGTTGCCAAGACGCTCGGCGAGGCGGCGCTCATCGTTATTGTCGTCATCTTCCTCTTTCTCGGCAATTTGCGTTCGACGATCATTCCGATCGTCACCATCCCGCTGTCGCTCATCGGCGTGATGAGCCTGCTTCTGGCGCTTGGCTATTCGCTCAATCTCCTGACCTTGCTCGCCTTCGTGCTCGCCATAGGTCTCGTCGTCGATGATGCGATTGTCGTTGTCGAAAATATTCACCGACATATCGAAGAAGGCGCGGCGCCCTTCGATGCCGCCTTGCGGGGCGCGCGGGAAATCACGGGTCCAGTCGTTTCAATGACCGTCACGCTCGCGGCGGTCTATGCGCCGATTGGCTTCGTTTCCGGTCTCACTGGCGCGCTCTTTCGCGAATTTGCTTTCACTCTCGCCGGCGCGGTCATCGTCTCGGGTGTCATCGCTTTGACCTTGTCGCCGATGATGTGCTCACGGCTGCTGAAGCCGCCGCGGCATGGCGGCGGCAGCTTTGCCGGTTTCCTCGATCGCATGTTCGAGGGCCTGCGCCGACGCTATACGGCGCGGCTG
>DAIESR010000120.1 GCA_027346205.1 Beijerinckiaceae bacterium | reverse complement strand
TTCGGTGAGTTCCAGCTCGAGGCGGCTCGCCTCGAGACCGGTCTCGCCGAGCACGCGGGCGATGAGCAGCGGCAAGGTGCGGTTGCGGAATTGCAGCGGCGATAGATTGACGGCGACGCGCAAAGGCGGCAGGCCCGCGCGCTGCCAGGATTTTGCCTCACGACATGCCTCTCGCAGAACCCATTCGCTGATCGGCAGTATGAGGCCGTTTTCTTCTGCCCGATAGAGAAACGCGCCGGGCGTGACGATTCCGTCGGTGCCACGGTCCCAACGCAGGAGCGCTTCCGCGCCGACGATCTGTCCCGTCGTGAGATCGACCTGTGGCTGGTAGTAAAGGCGGAATTCATTGCCGATGATGGCGTCGCGCAAGTCTCTGTCGAGCTGGGCGGCATGCTTCGCCCGCGACTGCAAATCGGCGGCGAAGAAGCAGGACAGATTGCCGCCTTCGTTCTTTGCCTTGTACATGGCGAGGTCGGCGCTCTTCAAAAGGTTTTCCGCGTCCGAGCCATCGGCCGGATAGAGGGCAACGCCGACGCTTGCCGTGGTGGTGGACCGTGAAGCATGGCCCTCATTGTATGAGGCGATGATATCGACGATGCGCTTCGCGAAGGCCGCGGCCTCCTCGCCTCCGCGCACATTGCTTTGCAGAATCGCGAATTCGTCGCCGCCGAGCCGCGCGATCATTTCGGCATCATCGAGCGTTGTCACGAGATGGTCGGCTATCGCTTTGAGAAATTGGTCGCCACCGGAATGACCGAGGAGGTCATTGATATATTTGAAGCGGTCGAGATCGACGAGATGGATGGCAAAATTGCCGGAGCCACGCCGTGCCTTGGTGATAGCGGTCCGGACGCCTTCCGCGAGCAGATGCCGGTTCGGTAGGCCGGTTAGAGGATCATGATGCGCGAGATAGCGCAAACGGGCTTCGTCGCGCTTGCGTGCCGTGATGTCGAAAGATGTCGTGAGGACTCCCGTCACATTGTTGGCATGGTCCGTCAGCGGCGCCTTGGTCGATAGAAAGACATGCGTCTCGCCGTGGCGGTCGGTGATTTCCTCTTCATAGGAGGGCAGTGCTTTGCCGATCTCGAAGACCCTGCGGTCGAGTGCGGTCGAGCGTGCCGCGGCCTCTTCACCGAAAAGCGCGGTTGCTTCGGCGCCGACGACCCTGTTCGGATCGATGGCGAAAAACTCCGTTCCATAGGCATTGGCGAATAAGATGCGCCCATCGCGATCGGCGGCGCTGATCATCACGGGCAGAGTGTCGATGACCTGAGCCAACCGCTCACGCGAATCGCGCAAGGCGTGCTCGCGGGATCGCTCGCTATGCTCGAGTTCCCGCTCGAGACAATCAGCTCGGTTGGCGAGCAGAAGCTGATGCTTACGCAGGCTGAGCAGATTGCGTGCGCGGGTCAAGAATTCATGATGATCGACCGGCGAATTCAAAAAGTCGGTTGCGCCCGCTTCGAGCGCCTGCAGCCGGAAGGACCGTTCCTCGAAGACCGTGATGACGATGACCGGGATGTCGCTTGACGAAGGGAGGGTGCGAAACCGACGGATGAACTCGGTCGCATCCATGGGCGGCATTTTGTAGTCGGTGATGATAAGATCAGGCGTGTTGGTCGCAAGCCATTCCAGCGCCTTGGCCGGATCGCCAAAGGTGCGGACGGTGATGCCCTTTTCGATCGAGCGCGCGAGCTGCGCAAAAATGTTTCGGTTGCTGATAAGGTCATCGATAATAACGATCAAAGACATGACACACTCGCCCTGATGCGCGTCGGATGGTTGCAGCGTGCCGCGCGGGTACAGGCCATCATCGCCGGTTTTTATTAATCAATCGGATAGCAAAGAAAGAATTTGCCAGGCGGGCACCCGACAAAATGCCCCAGGTAATTTAGCAGATCTGCCGGACGATGGTGCAATGAGATAGCTTGGTCTCGATGGTGGGCGGGAAAAAGCGGAGCGCCGTCGGCGACCGCCGCGTGGACAGCGACGTGTGCCATGGCTATGACCGCCGCGCAGCGTTGGCGGGGCAGGAGCATTCATGACCAAAGCCAAGATCACACGGGCTTTTGCCATCGCGTTCATCATTGTGTTCGGCCTCGTCGTTCCGGCTGCGGCTCGCTCCGATTTGCCGCAGACCGCACCGGCGCGCCCGCTCCCGGTGATCGCCGAACATGGCATGGTGGCGACGCAGGAGAAGATCGCGACGCGGATCGGCGTCGATTTTCTGCGCCGTGGCGGTAATGCGGTCGATGCTGCGGTCGCTGTCGGCTTCGCCTTGGCGGTCACTTTGCCGGAGGCAGGCAATCTTGGCGGCGGCGGCTTCATGCTCGTCCATCTCGCCAAGCCCAATAAGAATATCGCGATCGACTATCGTGAGACGGCACCGGCGGATACGCCACGGGATGTCTTTCTCGATAAAGACGGCAATGCCGTTCCGGCGAAATCGCGCGACACGGGCCTGGGTGTCGGCGTTCCTGCCACGGTCGCGGGGCTCTCCTATGCGCTCGAACATTATGGATCCGGTAAATTCACCCTCGCCGATCTTTTGAGGCCCGCGATCGCGCTCGCGCGCAAAGGCATTATCGTCGACGACGATCTCGCTGCGTCCTTGGCCCACGCCGCAGCGAGGCTTGGCCGCTGGCCCTCCTCGGCCAAGATCTTTCTGCATACGGATGGCACGCCCTTGCGGCGTGGCGAAAGGCTGGTGCAGAGCGATCTTGCCAATGCGCTGGAGAGTCTCGCGCGGGGCGGCGCCCGATCCTTCTATGCCGGGCCGACGGCGGAAAAGATCGTTGCTGCTGTGCGCGCGGCCGGCGGCCATATGACGCTGAAAGACATGCTGGACTATCGGGTGCGTGAGCGCGCGCCGGTTAAGGGCAGCTATCGCGGCTATGACATTGTCGCCATGCCGCCGCCGTCTTCAGGCGGTGTCGCTTTGGTCGAGCTTCTCAATATTCTCGAAGGCACTGAGCTTGGAAGGCTCGGCGCCATGTCGCCGGCCACCCTGCATCTCATGGCCGAGGCGATGAAACATGTCTATGCCGATCGCGCGCAATATCTTGGCGATCCGGATCGGATCAAAGTGCCTGTGCGCGGCCTCACCAACAAGGCCTATGCGGTAAAGCTGCGCGCTGCGATCTCGCCGACGCAGGCGCGGCCCGCATCGGAGATCAAACCCGGCAATCCTCTGCCCTATGAAAGCCCGGACACGACGCATTTCTCAATCGTCGATGCGGCGGGCAATGCCGTGTCCAACACCTATACTTTGAACTTTGCCTTCGGCCTTGGCCTTGTCGCGCCAGGCACCGGCATTCTCCTCAACAATGAACTCGATGATTTCGCGGCGAGGCCCGGTGCGCCCAATGCCTATGGGCTTTTGGGCGGAGCCGCCAATGCGCCGGCTGGCGGCAAGCGGCCGCTCTCCTCGATG
>DAIESR010000114.1 GCA_027346205.1 Beijerinckiaceae bacterium | reverse complement strand
TCACTCTTGCCGTTTCCCGCGCAGCATCGACGGTCGGAACGGGCTGAAGGCGATGGTAGGTATCGACAAGCCGAGCCAGGGATGCTCCAACCTGTGTGAACTTGTGATCGATGACGGCTGTCGCGAGACCGCGCTCCTTGGCGAAAGCGAGGCCTTCCGCCTCGGTGCGATTGGACAGGACAAGGGTGATGTCGGCCGGGTAATCCGGATCGCGGGCCGCCTCGACCAGGGCCCGCATGTTGGAACCGCGTCCCGAGATCAGAACCGCTGTACGCTTCCGGCCGCTCACAGTGCAAGCCGCCCGGCATAGGTGACCCGTGCGCCGTCGGTCTCGATGATCTTACCCATGATGATCGGGTTTTCTCCCGCCACACGCAAGGCTGTCTCGACCTCTGCCACCTTCGCAGCCACGGCGATGACGATCATGCCGATCCCGCAATTAAAAGTGCGCAGCATTTCCGCCTCCGTCACATTGCCAGCGGTTGCGAGCCAGCCGAAGACTGGAGGCACGGGGATGGACGCGAGATCAAGTAAGACGCCGAGGCCCGCCGGCAGAATGCGCGGAATATTGTCGGGAAAGCCGCCACCGGTGATATGCGCCAGCGCCTTGATCCCCGAGCTTGTCCGCAGCGCCTGCAATATGGCGCGGACATAGATCCGGGTCGGCGTGAGCAAGGCTTCCGCCAGTGTTCTTTCCAGCGCGAAAGGCGCAGGATCGGAAAGGGCGAGGCCTGCCTCGGCGACGATCCGGCGGACGAGCGAAAAGCCGTTTGAATGAAGCCCCGAGGAGGGCAGGCCCAAGATGATGTCACCCGGCGCGATATCGGATCTCGGCAGCAGGCCGCCGCGCTCGACGGCGCCAACCGCAAAGCCAGCGAGATCATAATCCTTGCCGGCATAGAGCCCCGGCATCTCGGCGGTTTCGCCGCCGATCAAGGCCGCGCCCGCTTCGCGGCAACCCTCGGCTATGCCGGCGACGATCTCGGCGCCGAGCCGAGGATCGAGCTTGCCCGTCGCATAATAGTCGAGAAAGAAGAGTGGCTCGGCGCCTTGGACCACGAGATCGTTGACGCACATGGCGACGAGATCGATCCCGATCGTTTCATGCCTGCCGCTGTCGATGGCGATCTTGATCTTGGAGCCGACGCCGTCATTGGCGGCGACCAATATGGGATCGGTGAAGCCGGCCGCCTTGAGGTCGAAGAGGCCACCGAAGCCGCCGATCTCCGCATCGGCGCCGCGCCGCCGTGTTGCGCGGACCAATGGCTTGATTTTTTCGACCATCGCATTGCCGGCATCGATATCGACGCCGGCATCAGCATAAGTCAGGCCTTTCTTATCCGCCATTTCTACCCCTGTCTCGCCGGCAGGCCCGGCACGGCTACCATCCGCTCGCGACAATCTGCTTGGAACAAAATGCATCCATTGTCATGGGCCGAATGAGAGCCTTTTCACGCCTTTGTCCGCGCCGGTTCGCTCAAGCGTACCCTTCGCCGAAGATCAAGTTTGATTGTGGCATTAAGAGTATCTGTCAAGCTTATGAAATATAAATGTGAATTATCGAACCATGGAAATGGCGCAGCGTCGCGCTGGTGCGATCGGCTGTAGCCTTTGGCTTTATTCGAGGCAAGCGGCGCAAAAAGCCGCGCATCGACCGCTGGCGGGACCATTGTTCAATTTGTAGAAAATCACATAGGATTTCCGGTGACGCGGTTCGAGACCGCATCGTCGGATCGTCGAGCCAATGCCCTTTTTACCCTATAAGAGCCTGCCCAATCTCCTCACGCTCGGCCGTCTTGTCCTCGTTCCGGTGATCATTGCGATGATTTCGGCGCAACGGTGGAAGGAAGCCTGCATCATTTTTATTCTTGCCGGCATTTCCGACGCGGTCGATGGCTGGCTCGCAAAGACTTTCGATTTGCGCACGGAACTCGGGGCCTATCTCGATCCCGTCGCCGACAAGGCGTTGCTCGTGTCGATCTATGTCGCTCTGGCGATCGATGGCGTCGTGCCGGCGACCCTCACCATCATCATCGTCGCGCGCGATCTGATGATCATCGGCGCCGTGATCATTTCCTGGCTCCTGGATAAGCCGCTGGAGATAAGGCCGCTGTTGATTTCCAAGCTCAATACGGCGGCCCAGATCGGCTTTGCTGCCTTGGTGCTTGGTATGAAGGCGTTTCAAATTGAGCCAGGTACCGGGTTTTCGGTCGCGATCTATGGTGTGGCGGCATTGACCCTTGCCTCGCTGGTGGCCTATCTGGCCACATGGGCACGGCATATGAGCCTGTAAGACGGCAGATCAGGCGGAAGGCGGGCTGAATGCGCAGTGGATGGCACATCGCCTTTTGGCTCGGGGCCGTCGGCGTCCTTCTGGTCCTCCTATGGCTGTGCTGGGCTGTTCTTCCGCCCTTCATCATGGCTTTGGCGATCGGCTATCTGCTCGATCCGGTTGCCGGCCGGCTCCAGAGCCTGGGCCTCAGCCGGCTCATGGCCACATTGGTGATCCTCGCCGCTTTCGCCATAGTCCTCGCTCTGCTCTTCGTCCTTGTCTTTCCGATCCTCGGTCATCAGCTTTCGGCGTTCATCCAGCAATTGCCGGAAACGCTGAATAAGCTTGGTAGCCTGCTTGGTCAGGCAGGCGATCGGCTTGGCCGCGAATATCTTGGGCCGATTCTGAGAAAACTCGGTCTTGAAGGTACGAAAGCGTCTGATGTCCACGGCAATGTGAGCGATATCGTCGGCGAGATGGCACGCACCGTCGGCACCTTCTTGAAATCGATCGTTGCCCGTGGCGGCGCCGTGATTAGTGTCGTCTCGCTCCTCATCGTCACGCCGGTCGTCGCCTTCTATATGCTGCTCGATTGGCACAAGATGACTGCGACGGTCGACAGCCTGATCCCCTTGCGTCACCGTGAAACCGCGCATCAGCTCATGCATGAGATCGACAATGCGCTCGCCGGCTTTTTGCGCGGGCAATCGCTGGTCTGCGTCTTTCTAGGACTCTGGTATGGCTTGGGTCTGACGCTCATCGGCCTGAATTTCGGCCTTTTGATAGGTCTCTCCGCCGGCGTGTTGAGCTTCATCCCCTATGTCGGCTCGCTCACGGCTCTGGTGGTCTCGGCGATCGTGGCGATTGTTCAGGATTGGCCACATTGGCAATTGTTCGCGCTGACCATGGGCCTCGTGCTGACTGGTCAATTCCTCGAAGCCAATATTCTGTCGCCGAAGCTCGTCGGCGACAAAGTCGGCGTGCATCCGGCCTGGTTGATCTTCGCGCTGCTCGCCTTCGGCAGTGTTCTCGGCTTCATCGGATTGGTCATTGCCGTGCCGGTCGCGGCGGCGGCTGGAGTGCTTCTGCGCTTTGCCATTGGCCGCTATCGGGCCAGCGAATTCTATCTGGGCATGCCGACGTGGCTCGCGCCCAAGATGTCGGAGCCGATCGCCAAGACGCCAGTTGACAGCGATCACTGAAATGATGCCGGGGCCACCATCCAGTTCGGGCAAGCCTGCGCTGCGGCGCCAGCTCGCGTTGGATCTGGAATTGGCGCCGCATTTCGGCCGCGACGATTTTCTCGTCTCGCCCGCCAATGCCGTCGCTTTGCAGATGATCGAGGCCTGGCCGCAATGGCCGGACCAGCTTCTGCTTCTCCTCGGGCCGCCTGGGGCGGGCAAGAGTCATCTCGCGGCCATTTGGGCCGCGACCGGGGGTGCGGAGACCATCACCGGCGCGATGCTGGCAAGAGCCGATCTCTCACCGGGTGATCTCGCGG
>DAIESR010000105.1 GCA_027346205.1 Beijerinckiaceae bacterium | reverse complement strand
GGATCGGCAGCCATTGCCGGTCAGGAACGGCAAATTCAGCCGGTCCTTCTATAGAAGAATATGCATTCAATAATATTGAAAAAGAAAAATACCCAGATAGGGAATGCGCTTTTGAAAAACAGGAATGAAGGCAAGCCAATTAAGAACGACGGCTTGACAGAGCCGTATCTTTATCGTCGCACAATATTCTTTTTACGACATGCACTCTGAAATATGTCAATATCTTCGCTTTAAAGGAAGTGTTGGGCGGAGTATTTCGACCCCTCCCTTTGCCGGATCGGGTAAGATAGCCGACGTGCGGTGTCTAGTGGTCGCTCGGGCAGCTGACGACACTGCGATCGTATTTGTGTACGACCGCAGTCAGTTCAGAAATGGCCATCGTTTTCTCTTTTTCGCTTTCAGAGATGCGCGTCTTCCACAGCGCATGCTCCACTTCCCAGGCGATGCGCGACGCTTCCACAGCCTGCTTGCCGAGGCGGCGCGCCAATGCAGTGGCTTGCTCATAGATGGTCGGCTTGCGGTCGCTTCCCCAGCCGCTGCCGTAGTTGAATCCAAGTGTGCGGGGATCCATGCCGTTCATGGTCATCCTCCGATGATTGGAGGAGCCCCACTTATACCGAGGGCGGAAGGCTGTAACCGTTTGCAATGAGGCGCAATGATCAAGGCCCGGGAGCCTTGAACAGCAGTGCTCAGCGATAAATTTTCGCGCCGTTACGCGAAGAAATGAGTAGGTGCCCTTGCCATGCCAGGACCTCGGTCCGGGTCGAACGTGCAAGAGTGGCCGAATGTGATATAATATAAATGTATGAGAAGGATTGAGGCAGTCAGCGGCATGATCAGAACGTATACTTTTGTTTTCGATCCCGATCCGGAGGGCGGTTTCGTCGTTACATGTCCGGCTCTTCCAGGCCTTGTCACCTATGGCGCGACGATCGAAGAGGCGCGCGGCATGGCTCGGGACGCCATGGAAGGCTATATCGAAGTCCTCATCCAGGATGGCGAAACGGTGCCCGAGAGCGACACCCCGCAGACCACACCGCGCTTTGATCGTCTTGCTCACACGTTGCGGACCGATAGCTCCGCGACACCAATTTTCGAACAGTTGAGCGCCGAGATCGCCACGGCCGCATGACGCGCCTGCCCACGCTCAGGCCCAAAGACGTTCTCGCAGCGCTGCAACGCGCCGGCTTCGATTTTGTCCGCGTGCGCGGCAGCCATTATCAGCTTCTCAATCCGATCACGAAGCACCGCGTGACTGTCCCCCTTCATAATCGCGATCTGTCAAAAGCCACTTTGTCCTCAATCTTGAACCAGGCCGACTTATCGACCGAGGATTTTTTCAAGTTCTTATAAGGTGCTCTCGGCAACAAGCTGTTCGGCCCGCTCGCCTGCCGCCACAACGTGGCAGCTTAAATGCGCTACGAAACACATTTCACGATGTGTCAACGTCGCGGCTTTCCAGGTCGTCTGCCTCGACGGATGTCGGTTCGAGCGTACAATGATCGAAGGCTTCTCCGCGCGCTTCGGCGCACCATGACGGCGCGTCGATTGCGTGGAGGAGCACATGTCGCTCATTGCCAAGACCAAACGCGATCGCATCCGCGAACTCAATGATGCGTTGCGCACGACCATCGATCCCAAGCTCGGCAAGATCGTCCTGACATCGGGTGTAGAGTCCCTGCCGAGCGATGTGCGCGCGAGGGCGATCCGGAAGACCGCCACATTCAATGCGTTCACGCCGGACAACGACCCTCACAAGGAACATGACTTCGGCAGCTTCGAAATCGCCGGCCAGCATTTCTTCTTCAAGATCGACTATTACGACGCGAAGCTCGAATTCGGCTCGGAAGATCCGGCCGATCCCGAGAAGACCGCGCGCGTGCTCACCCTCATGCTCGCGGAGGAATATTGAGCCATGCGCAGCAACGGTAAACGCGTCTATGCGCTCGACAGCTGGACAATCGAGAAGAAGGGTCGCGGCTGGTACATCAGCCGTACCTATGCGCCGGCGACGCGCCTCGGCCCCTACGGGAGCGAAGCGAGCGCCTGTCTCATGATCGCCAGGCAATTGCGTAAGGAACTCGCCCGTCGCGATGCCCATCATTCGGAGCCCCGCATCTAGCGGGGCTCTTTTCTCATGTGCCGCTATGTTCGCCTATGACGATCTCGCGCAATTGGCGGCGCGATGCTATGCTCGCTCGCCCGCCGGCGGTAATCCTGCGAGCATCGCGATGCTCCCTTTAACGGGAGTGCACGATGCATATCGACAGACTGCTGGTATCGAAAAAGGAGCTCAAGACGCTCGGAATCCCTTACAGCTTTCAGCACATAGCGCGTCTCGAAAAGGCGGGCTCGTTTCCCAAGCGGATACAGCTCGGACAATGCCGGGTCGCCTGGAGCTACAAGGAAGTCTGTGCGTGGATCGACGAGCGGATCGCGCGACGCGAGCCGGCCGATCTCGGCTGACGACATCTCCTGACAAGGGTGCTTTGGGGACTGCCGGGAAACCGTCAGTCCCCTTTTTGCGTCCCCGACAGCACGCGGCACCGGCCGATCGGCTCGCCTCTTCATGGATCGCATGGCATATCGCCACCTATATTCCGTATATGCCACCTCTCAAGTCGGAAGACATTGAGAATAGGACATTTCCGCGCCAGTTCGCGTGCGCTATCGCGCCCGACCCAAGTGCCTTTCTGCCCCTCATCCCGCGCGACGACGCAGGGCCGAGATGGGCAGCAGGCCACGCGCGGCGGCCACCGACAAAGTCGGGGCACGTCTTGCGGGAAAGCCCCTTGGGTCGGGCGCGATAGCGCACGCGAACTGGCGCGGAGACAGTAACTGTTCCGGAGACCGGTCACAGTTACGGTTCGACTCTTTGTCACCGGCGCGGCGCAGCCGTGCCCGGCGCGCGGCCTCGCCATCAAGCCCTGCCGGTCAATGCTGCGCGGTGAGGCGCGCAGCATTGACCGGCACCGCGCCGGCGGCTGCGGGGCTTGACCGCATCGGCGCGGCCGGGGCTTTGACACCTGCGCCGGTGACCAGGGGCGCTTCCCTGCCGCAGGGCGTTGCCACGGCCGGTGTGGCCTCCGGTGGCCTATAATGGAACGAGCTGCTCTTTCGCGCGGGCGACCGCGTACAAAGGTCGGCGAACGACACCGATCGAAGCTCGTACCAGCGGCACGAACACTCGGCACGGCTCGGTCGCCGGCCTATGAACACGGACATTTCCGTCATTCTCGGCACGCTCGCCTCCGGCGAGAGCGTGCCTCTGTTGCCGGAAGACCGCCGAAGGCATGTCTATATCATCGGCCAGACCGGCACCGGCAAAACCGGACTGCTCACGAACCTCATGCGTGCTGATCTCGAAGGCGGGGCAGGGTTCTGCTTTCTCGATCCACATGGCGATGCCTGCAAGGAGGTCGCGGCGGCGACGCCGGCCGCGCGCATGCGGGGTGTGATCTATCTCGATCCCTGCGATCCGACCCACACTTTCGCCTACAATCCCCTCTCCGGCGTGGCGGAGGCTGAGCGTGCGACGGCGACGGCCAATCTCGTCTCGGCCTTCAAGAACATCTGGGGACAGAGCTGGGGGCCGCGGCTCGAATATATTTTGATGAATTCCCTGCGGCTCTTGCTCGACACCAGAGACCAGAGCCTGATCGGTCTCCCCCGCCTGCTGATTGATGATGCCTATCGCGACTGGTTGCTGCGCCGCTGCGCCGATCCGGTCGTCCGCAGCTTCTGGCGCACCGAATATGCCGCCTATGATCCGCGTTTCCGCAATGAGGCGATCGCGCCGGTGCAGAACAAGATCGGCGCTTTGCTGTCGAACCCCTATCTGCGCGCAATCCTATGCCAGAACACTTCGACGCTCGACATTCCGAGGATCATGAATGAGGGCAGGGTGCTGATCCTCAATCTCGCCAAGGGGAATCTCGGCACCGAGCCGGCGCATCTCTTGGGCGCGCTGCTCATCACCGCTTTCGCTCAGGCGGCCGAAGGCAGGCGGCACATGCCGGAAGATCTGCGTCGCGACTTCACGCTCTATGTCGACGAATTCCAGAATTTTGCGACGGAAAGTTTTGCCTCAATCTTGTCAGAGGCGCGCAAATGGCGGCTATCCTTAGTCGCCGCGAACCAACATATCTCCCAATTGGCGGAGACGCTTCAGAATGCGGTCTTCGGCAATGCCGGCACGCTTGTCACTTTCCGCGTCGGCGCGAAGGATGCGGCCCTGCTCGCCGAGGAAATGGGCCTCGACAGCCCGCGAACACTGACGGCCACCGACAATTTCCAGGCTTGGCTCCGTCTTATGCATCATGG
>DAIESR010000099.1 GCA_027346205.1 Beijerinckiaceae bacterium | reverse complement strand
CGCGGCGGCGGAGTAGCAGAGATGAAAATAAATCTGTGAACGAATCTCGCCAAATGCAAAATTGCGGTTATCATGAATAGTGATTCGGAAGTGATCACAACGGCCTGTCGGTCGGATATCGACCGATGTTGCTGCTCTATTTCAAAAAGATAGAGCATGATCTTGGTCGGAAAAGTCGATCGACTCTTCCAAAACATGCCCTAAAGCGCGTCCGCGTTCATCCGCGTCCAGAGCCCGTCCTTGGCGGCCTCACAGGATCGACAGAGATGAGCCGCCATGCCTCCACAATATCACAGCGAGATCTGCGCGATTGCGCATAACGCCATGGAGCAGCTCTTCGCCGCGGGCCTGATCGAGGCCGAGCGCATGTTCGAATTCGATATTCTATGTTGCACCGATGTCAGGCGCGACGAGCATTTCGCGGCAATGCGCAAAGACACCGCGCTACCAGAGCTGCAAGCCTCGCTGCCGAGACCATCAGCTGAAGCAGGCAAGCCCGCGCCTTCGCCAAAGCAGCATTGTGCCGCGCAACTGATATAGGCCTCAGGAAATACCCACAGCTGCCGGCATCTTGCGCGCAGCCTCGCGCGGTCGCGTCGCGAGCAGTTCCTTCAAAGTCGCAACGGTCGATTCGTCCGCCTTGCCATCGACCAAGGCTGGCCGAAAATGCCGCTGAAAGGCAGCGACAAGCTGCTCGGTCTTCTTGCCGTAGAGGCCACTGACGGCGGAATCATAGCCATAAATGGCCAGCATGCCTTGCAGCCCCTCGACTTTTTCGCCGCTGGAGCCGCGCTTAAGCGGTGCATCGGCATCTTGAGGATGCGGGACGACATAATGGCCGATGCCCGCTTCGGCGAGCCGCCCCCAAGGGAAATGCTCGCCGGGATCCTTCTTGCGGAAGGGGGCCACATCCGAATGGGCGAGAATATGGGTCGCCGGAATCGTGTAGCGCGATCCGATATCCCGGCAAAGAGCAGCAAGGGCCGCGATCTGTGCGTCAGGATAGGCCGGCAAGCCGAAATCATGCCCGCCATTGACGAGTTCAATGCCGATCGACGTGGAATTCATGTCCCTCTCGCCGGCCCAATAGGACTTGCCAGCATGCCAAGCGCGGCGCACCTCAGGAACGAGCTGCAGGATCTCGCCGTCCTCCCCGATGACATAATGGCAGGAGACTTCGGCCGCCGGATCGCAAAGACGAGCGAGCGCAGCCTCCCCCGTTTCCATCCCCGTGTAATGGAGGATGATCGAGTCCAGCGCTTTACTCTCCTCGCGCTCGCCATGGTTGGGTGAAGGGCACACCCTCCGGACGAGCGCACTGTCGGGATCAAAACCAGTCATTCGAGAGATATAGGCATGACGGAAGGGGCACCATGGAACAATGGCCACGCCCGGAGCAGCGGGCGCGCCTCACAACCGAAATTCATGCCAGCAGTCGCGAACTTCAATAGCCGTGATAGGCAATGCAGACTGGATTGCCGTAAACGTCATGGCCCCAGCGGGCACAGGGCGGGGGCGGAGGAGGATAAGGCTGCCCATACGGAGGTGGCGGTGGAGGCGGCGCCGTATTGGCGCCGACGATCGCACCCGTCGCCGCGCCAAGCACGCCGCCAGCGAGCGCTGCGCCAGCGCTGCCGCCTGCTGCGGCACCGAT
>DAIESR010000097.1 GCA_027346205.1 Beijerinckiaceae bacterium | reverse complement strand
CTCGGTGCCGGCAAGACCACGCTGCTAAACCATCTTTTGCGCGAGCCGGCGCTGGCCGATACGCTTGTCCTCATCAATGAATTCGGTGAGATCGGTCTCGATCATCTGCTCGTCGAGAAGCTCGACGGCGACATGGTCGTCATGACATCGGGCTGTCTTTGCTGCACCATTCGCGGTGATCTCACCGCGACGCTCGAAGATCTGCTCCGCCGCCGCGACAATGGCAGAATCGCGCCTTTCACCCGTGTCGTGATCGAAACGACGGGCCTCGCCGATCCGGCGCCCGTGCTGCACACGCTGATGTATCATCCCTATTTGATGCTGCGGTTCCGGCTAGACGGTGTCGTGACGCTCGTCGATGCGGTGAATGGCGAAGCGATACTCGATCGCCATGCCGAAGCGGTGAAACAGGTGGCTGTCGCCGATCGACTCGTCATCACCAAGACGGATCTTTGCGAGCAGGAGGCCGGCGGCCTGACAGCTCTGCGCGCACGGCTTTCGGCGCTCAACCCGACCGCTGTGCAGCTCGATGCCGCACGCGGCGAAGCGAATGCAGAAAATCTCTTGGGCATCGGGCTTTATGATCCCGATCAAAAGACTCCCGACGTGCGCCGCTGGCTGAATGCGGAAGCACTCGCTTCAGACCATGATCATGCGCATGAGAGTCACGCGCATGACATCAATCGGCATGATGCGAAGATCCGCGCTTTTGCGCTTCGTCATGCCGAGCCCATGCCGGTTTCCGCTTTCGAGATGTTTCTCGAATTGCTGCGCACGGCGCATGGCGCGCATCTCTTGCGCGTCAAGGGCATCGTCGCGCTTGCCGATGATCCGTCACGGCCGCTCGTCATTCACGGCGTGCAGCATATGTTTCATCCGCCGGCGCGGCTCGATGCCTGGCCGGATGAGGACCACACGACGCGCATGGTCTTCATTCTCTATGATATGGACCCTGTTTTCATCGAAGCGCTGTGGAAGGGCTTTGCCGGACTGCCCGCGCCGGACACGCCCGATCGTGTGGCGCTGACCGAAAACCCGCTGCGGCCAACGACCGGCGGCTTGCTCGCATAGTCTTTCTTTGGGTTTAATTGCTCATGTCGAGCGCCCAATAGACCAGATAGCGTGTCCCAGGCGCATAGGCAGTCGCAATCCCGAGATGCTGCATCTTCGGCGAAAGCAGATTGGCATTATGCGGCGGTGATTTGCGCCAGCCCGCTATGACATCGGCCAAGGAAAAATAGCCGGCCGACACATTTTCGACGGCCGTTGCGCGCACGAGATGCGCGGCGTCGAAGCGCTGGGTGAGATCGCCATCAATATCATGGCTCAACACATTATGCGCGGCCATCGCATCGGCCTGCGCCTGTGCCAATTTCTGCAAGGTCGGATCGGGCGTCACGGCACCCAGCGCATATGTTTTCCGATATTGTGAGATCATGGCAGCGGCCGCGGCGGGATCGACATGCACTTTGCTCGCAGCGCGTTCGCGCGCACTCATCTCGATCGGCGGCGCGGTGGGCGGCGCACCTCTCTCGGCACAGGCTGCGAGGCAAAAGCACGTGAGCACGACGAGCGCGCGATGTTTGACGTGAGACATTGATAAAGCGGCGATCCGCAGCGAGTGGCTTAGACTGCCACCTTTTAATCAGAGGGCTTCTTGTTGCCTAGTCCGTCTCTGGCGTCGGCGGCCATGATTTTGTCTAAGAGTGGTTCGAATTTTTCTAGCCCTGCGAGCGTCACGACGCTGATGGGCGGCGGGGCAGCAAACAAGCCTTCGGACTTGAACCTGCGATAAATCTCGAAATTGAGTTCGCTCTTCACGGTGCCTAAGGTCGCGACATCTGCGACGAAGGAATAGAGTTCAAAATTATAGGCGGTTGCTGTGATGCCGGAGAAGATTACGGCCGGTGCCGGCTCTTTCAGGACGAGCTGATGACCGTTTGCGATCTGGAGGAGAATGTCGCGCGCGAGTTCCGGATCGGCGGCGGGATTGACGGGAATAGTGATATGGACTCGGCCGCTGCGATCGGTACGGACATAATTCTTGACGACACCGGCGATGAGATTGGAATTGGGGACGATCACGGCCACGCGGTCGAAGGTCTCGATCTCCGTCGAGCGTACATTGATGCGCCGGACGAGTCCTTCTTCGCCGCCGACTACGATCCAGTCGCCGACGCGGATCGCCCGTTCCCACAAGAGTATGAGGCCGGAAACGAAATTATTGACGATCGATTGAAGGCCGAAACCGATACCGAGAGAGAGCGCGCCAGCGACGATCGCCAGCTTATCGAAACTGAGCCCGAGGTAAGCAAGAGCAAATCCCAGCGCCAGAATGAAGCCGAGATAGCCGAAGCTCGTCTTGATCGCATTGCGCAGGCCGACATCAAGCCGGGTATGCGGCAGGAAGCTGACTTCGAGCCAGCGCTCCACCGCCCGCGTCGCCATCGTGCCCGCGATAAGGATGCCGACGGCGATGCCGACGGAAGACAGCGAGATCGTGATGTCGCCGACATGGAAGCCAAAGAAGGCAGTACGAAAATAGGTTGGCAGATCCGTCGATTGAATGCCCCAGGGCGCCAGGACGAGCAAGACCGCAGCGACGAAAATGGCGACCCTCGTCGCGCCGCTCAGCAGGATGGCGATCTGCTCGACCGAGTCGCGATGCAGGCCCGTCGTCGCTATCAAGGCGCGGCCGAAAGGCGCTGTCGGCCGGCATCCGGCAGCGATCGCCTCCTCGACGAGAATGAGCGACAGCGTGGCGACTCCGCCCACGGTGCCTATCCAGTAGATCTGATCCGCGAGAAAGCTCGCAAGCCCCA
Source organism: Beijerinckiaceae bacterium (assembly GCA_027346205.1). Lineage (GTDB taxonomy): Bacteria > Pseudomonadota > Alphaproteobacteria > Rhizobiales > Beijerinckiaceae > Methylovirgula. The sequence goes on along the minus strand of DAIESR010000097.1, from coordinate 2,260 downwards.
TGAAGCCAGTCGTGACGGCGACGATGATGGTGACCGCCGCGATCCAGAGAAGGATGCGCAACAGCCCGAACCAGTCGTGTGTGGCGGTTACGCGCGGACCGAAAATCGCCTCGGAATCGCAGTCCTCGCCTTGGGCACGCCAGAGCGCGGCCATGATCGCCAGAGCGACAAGGAGCGCGCCTATCCCGCGCAATGCCGATTGATAGATCCAATCCGAGCCTATCGCCGTGCCGAGATAAGTGGTGAAATGGCTGACTGCGATCAGCGCGGAAAAGATGATGATCGCAGCATGTGCATGTCTGCTGCTTTCATTGCCGAGCTTGATGAGCCGCCAATTGGGATGCTGCGGGGCGAGCAGGCCGCGCGCCAGTCCTGCGGCGAGTGCTACCGAAAAGATGGCGCTGAAGAGGGCGTAGAGCACATCCTGTATCGGGGCATCGAAAAGATCGAAGCCGATAAGGGTTCCAGAAATGGCAAGGAAGCCGAGAGCCGGAGAACCGGCAATAACAAAAACGGCCCATATCGCCGCGAAAATCTTGCGCAGCCGGCTGGGCTTGGCATCGGATTCGCGCGCCAGCACTCGCTGGGCAACGATCGACAGCGGCCAGTAAAGAACGAGAACAGCGAGAATCAAGGCCCAGAAGACCTGGGTCCGCCATGCCGTCGCGAGCCGCTTGTTGCTGGTGCCGATCCAATCGCCGAAGGCGGCGCGCACCATTTTGAGATTGTGTGGCGTCTCCGCGAACAGGTCGACCCATAGGGTCGAATTGGCAATGCTTGGCGCGCGCTCGAACAGGGAATGGGTGAATTTGGCGCGCTGACGTTCCACGGTCCGAGCGCTGATCTGTTCGGTTTGAACAAGCAGGAGCTTGTCTCTTTTGACGAGCGCATCCACCGCTTCATAGTCTTTTTGCTGCGCCTGCCGATCCTGCGTCACTTGCGGATTTTCGGGTGCGGCCTTGGCATCGGGTGGCGGACCGAGCTGATCGAGGCGTGCTTTTGCTGCCGTCCACCGCGCATTCAGCCAGCCGAGCGTCGCTCGCAATTCGTCTGCGAGCGCTGTGGATTTGTCGCGCAGAGCCTGCAGATCCTTTTGCGATATGTCCTGGTTTTGCAGAACGGTTTCGATCTGCTTCAAAGCTTCGGCGCTCTGGTCGAGCTTGCGCGACGCATCTATTTCCGACGGGGGCACTGGAGCGGGCACTGCTGGCCCTGCTTGGGTGGGCGGCGCGACTTGGGTTGTTGGTGCCGCTTGGGCCGTGCGCGTCGCATGGAAATTCGCTGGCGATGTCCGCACGGCAGCCGCTGCGCTGACGGTCAGACAAAATAAGATAGCGACGGCGAGCCAAAACTTCTCAAGCGCCATGCCAGGCATGTTTCTCGTCAAGATCTGCTCCGCCTCGTCCTTTCTTGCCGCCGGCCGTCGCTTCAAGGCCTATGCACCAATGGTGGATAGCCATGACTCTCGCCGCGGAAATCTTCGGCCTGAAACAGCTCGCCTTCATTGGTGACGAAACTTGGGCCGAGAGGCACTTTGCCGAAGCCGCCTGGAATGTCGAGAACATATTGCGGCTGGCAAAGGCCGGAAAGACGCCCGCGCAATTGCTGGACGAGAGCTTGGCCCTCGGCGATCGACAGCCGGAAATGGCTGGTGCCGCGAGCGAGATCGGGATGGTGAAGATAATAGGGCTTGATCCGCGCCGCGACGAAGCTGCGCATCAGCGCGGCGAGCGTTTCGACATCATCATTCACGCCGCGCAGCAGCACGCTCTGGCTCAGCATTGGAATGCCGGCATCGATCAGCCTGTCGCAGGCAGCGCGGGCCTCCGCCGTCAATTCGCGTGGATGGTTGGCATGGAGCGCGACATAGACCGTCTGCCGCGCTATGCGCAAAGCGTCGACAAGCTCGGCTGTGACGAGCGAGGGCTCGGCGACGGGCACGCGCGTGTGGATGCGCAGGATCTTCACATGATCGATCTCTGCCAGCCGTGCAGCGATTTCGGCGAGCCGCCGGGGCGCGATGAGAAAGGGATCGCCGCCGGTCAAGATCACTTCGAAAATCTCGCGATGCTGCGCAATATAGCCAAAAGCCGCGTCCAGCGCCTCGGCCGAGAGTTGCGTGCCCTGTCCGGGGCCGACCGTCTCGCGGCGAAAGCAGAAGCGGCAATAGACCGGACAGACATGGATCAGCTTCAGGAGAAGCCGGTCGGGATAGCGATGCACGATCCCTTCGATGGGGCTTCTCGCAACATCCCCAATA
>DAIESR010000092.1 GCA_027346205.1 Beijerinckiaceae bacterium | reverse complement strand
CCTTCGCCTCTTCGTGCCCTCGGGTGTGACGATCGCGCTTCTACCCTTCGTGGTGATGATCGAGATCCTTTCCTTCGCCGCGCGGCCGATCAGCCTCTCGGTTCGTCTTTTCGGCAATATTCTCGCCGGCCATATCACGTTGAAAATCATGGGCGGCTTCGTCGCCGCTTTGCTCGGTGCCGGCGCCTTCGCCATCATCGCGCCATTGCCGCTGATCGCCACCGTGATCTTCTTCGCCCTGGAGCTGCTGGTCGCAGTGCTGCAGGCCTATGTCTTCGCCATTCTCTCTTGCGTCTACATCAATGACGCAATTCATCCGGGCCACTGAATAAAGAGCGCAACAACAGATCGGTCGCCCTATCCAACAGGAGCATATAATGAATCCCGAAGCAGCTAGATATTTGGGGGCTGGCATCGCCGCGATCGGTATGGGCGCCGCCGCGATCGGCGTCGGCTTGATTTTCGGCAATTACCTTGCCGGCGCCTTGCGCAATCCGACGGCATCGGACGCACAGTTCGGGCGCGCCTTCATCGGCGCGGCGCTCGCGGAAGGTCTCGGCATTTTCGCCTTCCTCGTCGCGATCCTTCTCTTGTTCGTGCTCAAGTGAGCCAAGAATAAACAGGGGCGCGGGCCTCGCTTTTCGTGGCCCGCGTTCAACTTTCAATTATGACAATGCAAACGGAACTGAAAATGGCGACCAGCGCTGAGCATGGCCAGATGACCGGCACACAAGTGCCGCCGGCGGGAGAAAGTGCATTTCCGCCCTTCGACCCGGCCAATTTCGCACCCCTGCTCGTCTGGCTCGTCCTGAGCTTCGGCGCGCTTTATCTCTTGATGTCGAAGCTCGCTTTGCCGCGAGTCGAATCGATCTTGCACAATCGCCGCGCGAAGATCGACGGCGATCTCGGCAGCGCTTTTGCTCAGCGCGCAGCAGCCGACCAAGCCTCCGCCGACTATCAAAAGACCTTGGCCGACGCCAAGGCGAGCGCCCAGGCCCTGGCGCAACAAACTCATGCAAAACTCGCTGCCGAAGCAGATGCCAAGCGCCAAGGGCTCGAGGCCGAGCTTTCCGCCAAGCTCGCAGCCGGTGAATCGCAGATCGAAGCGATGAAGGCCAAGGCTATGGCCAATGTCGAGCAGATCGCGCAGGACACAGCATCTGCCATCGTCGAACATTTGACCGGCAAGCCGGCGGACGCCAAAGCGGTCTCCGCAGCGCTCGCTTCCATGAAATCCTGAGCGACGGAGAACCGACATGCATTTCGATGCTGAATTCTGGGTCCTCATCGCCTTTGTTATCTTCCTTGTCGTGCTCGCCTATTTCAGCGTGCACAAGAAGATCGCGACAGCACTCGATGGCCGCGCGGCGCGGATCACAAAAGAGCTGGCCGAAGCAGCCCGCCTGCGCGCCGAGGCCGAGGAACTCCTCGCCTCTTTCGAGAAGAAGAAGGCCGTGGCCGAAGCCGAGGCCGCTGCCATCATCAAACAGGCAGAAACCGAAGCCGGGCTCATCGCCCGCGAAGCACATGAACGCGTCGCCGAATTCATTCGCCGCCGCACCAAGCAGGCCGAGGAGAAGATCGCCGCGGCTGAAACCGCAGCAGCTGCTCAGGTCCGCGCGGCGGCCGCCGATGCCGCGACCAAGGCCGCCGAAATCGTACTGAAGACCGAGGCCAAAGGCAGCTTCGGCGAACAGCTCATCAGCAATGGCATCGCCGACATCAAGCGTTTGCTGCACTGATATTCTTCACATAGGCGCGGCGCCGCGTCGGAATGAGATCTGGAAGAGCGGCCCAAGAGCTTTGGGCCGCTCTTTCTTTTTGCCGCGAAGGGTCTTTTTGTCCGACGCCCGGTGAACGGAAAAGCGATGACCCCAGATCACGATGATTTTGGATTGAATCAATCCAAAATCATAAACGTGATCGATTCCTATAACTTAGAGCGGGATAGGCAGATAAGTTTACGCAATCTGCGTAAACTTGATTGCGGCAGAAAACCGGTTCCCACTTTTCCTCATCCCGCTCTAGGCAATCAGCGTTGCGAACTCCAGCGCCGAATGCCGAATGTCGAGACTCCGCAAGGCCCTGCCGGGACGGTTGCCTATCGCGGACAGCAGTTTCGTCATAGACACGGCAACATTTGAAACCATTGGCTGAGCCCGGACACGAACCAAGGGACATATCATGCGCGTAATCGGCCTTGCCGGATGGAGTGGCGCCGGAAAGACGAGTTTGATCGTCAAGCTCATCCCGGCGCTGCAAACCCAAGGCCTCAGCGTCTCGACGCTCAAACGT
>DAIESR010000090.1 GCA_027346205.1 Beijerinckiaceae bacterium | reverse complement strand
GCCTCGATGGCCGAGCCAATAGCCCGAGAGCCCCGCCGCGGAGATCCCGGCGAGGGTGAAGGAAATGAGGGCGCTCCGTCTCATGGCATAGCCTTGAGAATGAGCTTGCTCTCGAGCGTGCCTGTCTCGCCCTGAATCTTGGCCGCCAGCGAGAGTTGCCAGCCGCCGGTCGCCGTCAGATCCACTTTGAAACGGTAGATTCCAGGCTCGACCGAAGGCAGCGGTTCGATCGGCGCCGTCATGGTGGGCATTCCGTCGGGCGTCATGTCGATGCGGGACGAGAAAATGACTGCATCCGGAACCGCCTTGCCGGATCGTTTATCGATCAAACGCACGGAAAGGATAGCGCGGTCACCCTTTTTGACTTGGGATTGAACAAGCTGAAATTCATAGTCTTTGATACCGGCAAGCGCAGGCGACAAATATGTGACGGAGAGCGCAGCCGCGAGCAACGCCGCTGCGGCGCGTTTCGAGACGAGATGTGTCATGGTTTGGAAGATCCTAGTTCACCAGAGTGCCGCGCATATGCGGCAGGGCATGGCTCCAGCCATGCGCTCTCGACCGCCCGAGCCATGCCGGGGCAGCCGAACTCGGCGCCAAGGCGCCATGATGTCCTAGGATCTTGGAGGTCGGGCGGGTGGCGCTGACACGTGCGACGGTGGGAATCGCTCGCTTGCGAAGGCAAGCAGATCGCCATCCCGTAATGCGCTATGGGTCAAAGTAGAGAGCGTCGGCGTATCCGCAAAGAATTTCGCCATGCAGATAGCCATCGAGAGGCAATCTTTCTGACAGTCCGGCATGGCCGGCTGCTTATGGGGACAGCATGGCATGCCGTCAGCCATCGCGGACATCGCCGGGGCAGCCGCCATCGCGGGGCCGTTCGCCGAAGCGATGACCGGCCCGAAAATGAGCCCCGCGATCGCAAGGATCGGGAGCACTCTGCGGAACCACGACCAAGCCTTCATCTCACCTTTATAGCACGGGATAGAACTTGCGAGAAGGCTGTGTCGATGCGGCTCCTTGTCGATTCGTCCGGCGATGCGCAATGTCACAGGTCCGTGATTAAGCGAGCTTCGGATTGCAGGCGCCAAGGATTCGATAATTGCGGAAATCGACGCCGATTTTGGCTTTAAGAACCTGCTTGACGTCGATCTCAGTGATGACGGACATGCTCTAATTGTTAGATGTAGTGCGCTTCGGTCGCGCTGAGACGGCAGTTCAGCCGAGGATGTCACGCTTCTTCTCAAGATACTCGTCGCGATTGATCTCACCGCGCGCGTAGCGTTCCTCAAGAACGTCAATGCCAGGCGGTCGTCGTTCCGATCGCGGTGGCAGATCGCCCCAACCAATCGAGTACCGCACAAGCCACACGACGACCGTGACGATGAGCGCCAAGAACAAGAGTGGGATAATGAAATGGAAGGGCCATAACCACCCCCCGCCACCCCAGCCATCCATCATGCCGAAAGGTCCATTCCACATCATTGTTTAGTCCTCCGATGGCTTGAAATAGCCGTTATGGCGGTTGACGATGATATGCTGCACGAGCGAATTGTCCTTGGTGACGATGTCTGCGACGATCGTATCAGCATCCTTCTCCTTCACATCGCCGACTTTCAAACGTGGATTGTTCTGCCACGCGAGCCACCGCTCAAAATATTGCTTCACGTCATCAGTGGTTAGATTGAGGTCGCGCCCGGTCTTATTCCATCTAGGACCCATCATGCCGGGGCCGAATCCACCCCACGCTCCGGGACCCGCCATCATGTTCGGTCCCATCATTCCCCAACATCCGCCCGCCGGATAAGGGGCCACAAGCGTGCCATATCCCAACATCAGCGCAAACAGCGACACGGCAAGCACGACGAAAAGCAGCATAGGCCTGCGCATAGTGTCCCTCTTCGCTCTTTATATTTACGATCCCGCCGCAAGAGCCGTGATCTTTTATAACTTGATGCTGGGACGGTTTCACCCGCATTGATCAAGGTCAATTGATGATCGCGACCGTGCGATCATGCATTGCCGACGATAACCGGCAAGCCGGCAGCACGCCATTCTGGAAGGCCATCTTCGAGCCTTCGCGCCGTGAAGCCGAGCGCGCGCAGCGCCGCGACAGCCTCGTAGGAGAGCACGCAATAAGGACCGCGGCAGTAAGCAACAATGTCCTGCGAAGGGTCCAGTTCCGAAAGCCGTGCCGCGAGAGCGCGCAGCGGAATATTCACCGCGCCCGGCAAATGCCCTAAGGCGAACTCATCTTCTGGCCGTACATCGAGCACGGTGACTGCTTTGGCGCGGGATCGCTGCAGAAGCTCTTCGCGAGAAACAGGCTCCAGAGCGTCGCGATCATTGAAATAGCTTCGCACGATCCGTTCGACCTCGGCCACGTTCCGCTCGGCGATGTGGCGTAGCGCCGCCAGCAATTCGAGAACGGCATCGTCGGCAAGCCGATAGTGGACGAATTTGCCAGCGCGCCGCGCGGTCACCATCCCGGCGCGCCGCATCTGCTGGAGATGCTGTGAAGTGTTTGCGATCGACAGGCCGGTTTTCTGTGCCAGGATCTCAACGCTGCGCTCTCCTTGAGCGAGCTGCTCCAAGAGTTCGAGGCGATGCGCATGCCCGAGCGTTTTCGCGACAGCGGCGAATTGGACGAACAGCGCCTGTTTGGGATCTTGGCTTGACATCGCGTCCACGGAGAAACTACATTATTCAAGAGAATAATTGAATATATAGCCGCCATTTGTCAAGCTGTTGGAGGCTTAAGCTTTTCGAGGCCAGCCCGAATCCGAGGTACACCATGATCCTACGCCAGTTTCTTCATGCTGATCCCGTCGCCGTTTCCTACCTCTTTGGCTGCGGAGGCCGCGCCGCGGGGGCGGTCGTCGATCCGCTCGGCGATCTTGCTCCTTACCTCAGCGCTGCCGAAGCGACGGGGATGCGTATTCGCTATGTCATCGATACGCATCTCCACGCCGACCACATTTCTGCCGGCCGTGCGCTCGCTGAAGCCGCCGGCGCCGAGTATGTGCTGTTCGCCGAAGCGGCGGTGAACTTCCCGTTCCGAGGCGTGCGCGATGGCGAGGAACTCGAACTCGGCAATGTCTTGATCAAAGTGCTGCACACGCCGGGGCACACGCCGGAGCACATCTCGCTCCTCGTCACCGACCGGACACGCGCCGCCGAGCCATGGTTCGTGTTGACCGGCCACACGCTCATGGTGGGGGACCTCGGGCGAACTGAACTTGCAACAAGCGCGGAAGACGGCGCGCGGGAACTCTTTCGCAGCATCCAAAAGCTCAAGGCGTTGCCGGATCATGTCGAAGTCTTGCCCGGAGCCTATTCGGGCTCCGTCTGCGGACGCAGCCTGAGCGGCAAGCCGACATCCACGATCGGATTCGAAAAGCGCTACAACAAGGCATTTCGTATTGAAGACGAAGCCGAATTCCTGCGTGTCATGCTCGCCGACGTGCCCCCGCCACCACCGCAGGCGGCGCAAATTCGCGCGGCCAATTCCAGCATGATGGCAGCAGCAGAATGACGGCCCCCGATATCGATCGCTTGGCTCGATCGGTGGCCAGCGGCGTCACCCTCGGGTTGCGCGAGAACTGGCAGCAGTTCTCGCTGCTCGTCCTCATCAATGCCTTCGTCGGTGGCATGGTGGGGCTGCAAGGGACGGTGGTCCCGCTGATCGGCTCGCAAGAGTTTAAGATCGCTTCGACCACGACCGTTCTCTCCTTCATCATCAGCTTCGGCGTTATCAAGGCCGTCGCCAATCTGGTCTCCGGGCATTTTGCCGATGTCTACGGCCGCAAGCATATGCTCGTTCTCGGCTGGCTGTTCGGTCTGCCGGTTCCGTTCATGATTGCCTGGGGGCCGAGCTGGGGATGGGTCATCGCGGCGAACGCACTGCTCGGCGTCAGTCAAGGCTTCGCGTGGTCGATGACGGTCATCATGAAGATTGACCTCGTCGGTCCCAAATCGCGCGGGCTCGCCGTTGGGCTCAATGAATTCGCAGGTTATCTGATGGTCGGTGTCACGGCCTTCCTCGCCGGCTATATCGCCCAACACTATGGTCTTCGGCCGCAGCCCTTTTACCTCGGCATCGGCTATGCGGTCCTTGGGCTCATTCTCTCCACTCTGTTCGTGCGAGATACCCGCCATCACGTTGGCCACGAAATCTCCCACCATGCGTCACCGAGTGAGGCAATCGCGTTCTGGGAGGTCTTTCGGCGCGCTTCGTTCCAGAACCGCAATTTGTTCGCGGCATCGCAAGCCGGATTGGTCAACAATCTAAACTTCGGCATGAGTTGGGGCATTTTCCCGCTGTTCTTCGCTAGTTTCGGTCTTGCCGTCGAGCGGATCGGTATTCTCAATTCGGTCTATCCTGCGGTGTGGGGTGTGCTGCAAACCGTGACCGGGCCGTTGAGCGACCGTTGGGGCCGTAAGGGTCTGATCGTGACCGGAATGTGGGTGCAGGGGAGCGGCCTTTTCTTGATTGCCGCCACGCACAGCTTCGGGTGGTGGTTCCTCGCCAGCGCGCTGCTCGGACTTGGGACCGCGATGGTCTATCCGACGCTCATCGCTGCCGTCTCCGACGCGTCCCATCCTTCCTGGAGAGCACGCTCGCTCAGCGTCTACCGCTTCTGGCGTGATCTCGGCTATGCGATCGGCGCTCTCTCCGCCGGCATCATTGCCGACACTCTGGGGATGTCCTGGGCGATTGGGATCATCGCTACACTGTCATTTCTTTCGGGCGCAGTCGTGGCCCTGCTCATGCGCGAGCATTAGGCCGGCGCTCGTGACCTTGCGCAAGGTGGTGAACTGCGCAGTGGGATAGTGCAACAGACCAAGGAAGGTCTGCAGACCGCCGAGACGAGGCCGTGAAGGACATCGATCATGAAAGCTCTCTTCATTCTCAACGATCCACCCTACGGCACTGAGCGGGTCTATAATGCGCTCAGGCTTGCTCATGCACTGCTGAAAAGAGAGCCACAGACGGAGGTAACCGTCTTCCTCATGGCGGATTCGGTCATCGCCGCCAAGGCGGGCCAGAAGACGCCAGACGGCTACTATAACGTCGAACGCATGCTCAAACGCGAACTGGCCGGCACCGGCAAAGTGCTTCTCTGTGGCGCCTGCATGGATGCGCGTGGTCTCGATGATGCGGCACTCATGGCGGGTGCGTGCCGCAGCACGATGGATGAACTCGCCGCAGCAACGGCAGAGGCGGACAAGGTCTTGGTTTTCTGAGCGTGCGACGCTTCCAATTTGGAAACATTGTCTGCACGTCGATTGCTATTCAAGGAGCGGGACATGGGTGAATTGGAACCGGCACAGCTTGCCATTGTCGGCGGCTTGTTGATCGGCGTGTTGTTCGGGGGTGTCGCGCAGGCCACCGCATTCTGTAGCAGCGGTGCGATCCTCGATCTCGTGCGGTCGGGCGATAGCAACCGTTTGCGCGCGTGGGGCTTGGCGATGGCCGTCGCCATTCTGTCCGGTCAGCTGCTGTTCGGCTTCCAGATCGTAGATGTGCACAAGACAGTCTATTTGACAGCGTCGTTGAATCTCGCCGGTCTTGTGCTGGGTGGTCTCATGTTCGGGATAGGCATGATGCTGGCGCAAGGATGCGCCGCCCGTAACCTCGTTCGTCTCGGTAGCGGCAACTTGCGTGCGCTCGTGGTCGTTCTTGTCTTTTCCGTTGCCGCCTACGCCACCATGCGCGGGCTGCTTGCGCCCTGGCGTCTCGTGCTTGAGCAGATGACGCGCACCGATTTTGGCGCCGCCGGCATACCAGAAATCGTCGCCCGGACGCTGGCTACGAAGGCGGAATGGGCGCGTTGGGTTATCGCACTCGGGATCGCGGGTGGCCTCGCGGCGCTCTGTTTCGCGAGCGCGGCCTTCCGTTCCTCGCCGCGCAACATTGTGGCCGGCCTGGCGATT
>DAIESR010000061.1 GCA_027346205.1 Beijerinckiaceae bacterium | reverse complement strand
TATCCGAACAATTACCGCCTATCTCGTCTTCCCCTCATGGGAAGTGCTCATGACGACCCTCATCAACTCCAAACCGCCTCCCGAAATCGAAAAACCAATAGGAGCGTGAAATCAGGAAGGAAAACGACTTAGAATTGCTGTTGATAGACTTTTCCGTTATTTTAGACATCGGATATATCCGATGTGCCAAAGATGCGATTCCATGTGATCGGGATCGGCTCTAGCTGGCACAAACGAGATCAGTTGCAGGATGTTGATCGCCCCAACGCAGCGAACTTCTCTGGCGCAGGAAGATCGGCGGCAAGGCCTGTTCCGCTATAGACATTATGTGGATTCCACAGCATCCAGCCGTCGGAGCCGAAATCCTTCGCGGCGCGAATTTGCGCGGCGACCTCATCGGCGTTGAAAAGTCGATGATCGAAAGCATAGTCCTTGAACGCCTGTAGCCAGGGACGGAAGCGCAAGGGCGATACCTTCAGACGTTGGCGGGCCTGTTCGAGCGACTGTCGGACGATCTCGTATGAATGCGAGACAGGATTGCGATAGCCGGGAATCCCGAATTGAAAGCCGGATGGATAAAGCATTGGCGAGAGATAATCGACATTCGGCGCGATTTCTTCGAGCCTTTGGCCAATTCCGGTATCGTCCAGGTTCCAGCAAACATAGCCGAAGATATCGACCGCGAGATAGATATTGTAAGGGGTGAGCTCGCGCCGCGCCTCGGCGAGAAAGCCTGAAATCGCCTCGAGACGCCCGCGCTGGTTTGCCGGTCCGGCGAATCGAAGCCGGCTTGGTGAATCGGGGAAGCGGACATAATCGAACTGGATTTCGTCGAAGCCTGCGCGTGCCGCTTCGATTGCGACACCTATGTTGTAGGCCCGTACTTCCGGCTGAAACGGATCTGTCCAGGCGAGCTTTTCCCGGTCATGGTAAAGGGCACCATTGGCAAGCTTGATAGCGAGATCGGGCCGCGCTGTCGCGAGTGGTTGGTCTTTGAAGGTGACGATTCGGGCGATGGTGTAGATGCCTTTCTCATGCAGGCTCTTGATCAGGCCGGCGAGGTCGGGAATCGTCGTGACCTTCCTTGCGCCATCGCTATTCGCGAGCGGTAGGGCGCTCGGATAAGGAATGAAGCCGCGGTCGCCTTTGATGTCGATGACCAGCGCATTGGCCGCGCCCGCATCGACAAGCGCAAGCGCGCCCTCGCGCAGCTTTTTCGAACCACTGCCATAGACGGTGAGATAGAGGGCTTTGGGCGTGAAGCGTGCAAGTCGCAGCGTCGCGTCCGACTTTGGCACTTTTGTCGCCTCGAATGTGCCGGCGCGATAGCCGGGTGCGCGGGCGAAGATTTTTTCGCCTTGCGCATCGAGCCTGAAATGGCCTGATGCATCTGTCGTGGCTCTGCGGGTGCCGAGCACTACGGTCGCATCGGCGATTGCGGCACCGCTCATGGAATCGCGCACGAAGCCATCGAGCGCCTGTGCCTGCGGGCTGAGGAACAGCAAGAGAGAAGCAGCATATGCGAGCCGCCCGAAGCAGTGAAGCACCTTCATGGATTTGGCTTTCCTGAAGAGACTTGGCTCAGCAACGCGCCGAAGCTCGCCCCGCGCGCCGCATTGGAGACGGGGATTCGTGGAAGCGCGAAAAGATCGGCATCTGGCGTTGCGAGCCTGCCTTCATAGGCGAAGGCCGCTACATATCCGGCGTGTGCCGCCGCCGCCTCGAGCTCATGGTCGATAATGCCGAAGGGCCAGGCCAGCATATCGACCTTGATGCCAAGCCGGCTTTCGAGAACCGATTTGGAGCGTGTGAGCTGAAGATCGACAAAGGCTTGATAGTCAGCCGGCGTCCGGCGCGCGCGCTCTTTGCGAAAGTCCGGATGCCAATAGGTATGGGACTGCACAGCGACGAGGCCAGAGGCCAGCATCTCCTTGAGCTGATCCCAAGTCAGCGCATAGGTCGCATGGGAAATCGCGGAAGGATAGATGAACAGAGTGACCGGGACGCGCTCGCGACGGATGATCGGGAACAGCTCCGTATAGACGGAGCGATGGCCATCATCGATCGTGATGACGACGGCAGGAGTTGCAACCGGCGGCGCCGTGCCGCGCAGACTGTCCACCACTGCGCGCAAGGGCACGATCTTATAGTGATGTGCGGCGAGCCATTGGAGCTGCTGCTCGAAGACGCGCGTCGTCACTGTCGTCGGGCCGGGCGTTGTCGGGTCGAAGCGATGATAGGCGAGGATGGGAATGGGCGCCTGGGTTGGCGCCTTGGCTGCTTCCTGCGCCAAGGTGGCTCCGCCTCCGGGAAGCGCCATGATGCAAAGAGCCACGAAGAGGATGACGAAAACCAATAGGCCGGCAAGGCGAGTCATATGAGACATCATGCAAGCTCAGGTGCCGAAAGATCATCCTCCGGCTTGCAGCATGCTTGCAGAATTACCGGCGGACCGGTTGATTTACCTCAAGATGCCAGCAAAGAGCGGACGAGCGCCATCGATCGGCCTTTCCGTCCGTTCCAATTGTTGGAAACGCCTACCGCTCTTCCTTCAGCTTCTTTGCCACGCGCGGCGCGAAATAGGTGAGCACCCCATCGGCGCCGGCACGTTTGAAGGCGATGAGGCTTTCCATTATGGCGCGTTCTTCGTCGAGCCAGCCGTTTTGCGCGGCAGCCATAATCATCGCATATTCGCCGGAGACCTGATAGGCGAAGGTCGGTAAAGCGAAAGTCTCCTTCACGCGGCAGATGATGTCGAGATAGGGCAGGCCGGGCTTCACGATCAGCATGTCCGCGCCTTGCTCTATGTCGAGCGCGACCTCGCGCAGAGCTTCGTCGGAATTGGCCGGGTCCATTTGATAGGTGCGCTTGTCGCCGGTGAGCACGGCCTTGGTGCCGATCGCATCGCGGAAAGGCCCATAGAAGGCTGAGGCATATTTCGCCGCATAGGACATGATCTGCACATTCTCGAAGCTTTCGGCGTCGAGGCCGGCGCGAATGGCGCCGATGCGGCCGTCCATCATGTCGGAGGGCGCGATAATGTCCGCGCCGGCGCGCGCCTGATTGAGCGCCTGGGCGACGAGCACGGCGACCGTTTCATCGTTGACGATCTCTTCGCCGCGCAAGATCCCGTCATGGCCATGGCTCGTATAAGGATCGAGCGCGACATCGGTGATGAGGCCGATCTGCGGCACTTCGCGCTTGATGGCCCGGATCGCGCGGCAAACGAGATTATCCGCGTTGAGCGCTTCGCTGCCCTGCGGATCGCGCAGCTCCGGGTCGGTATTGGGAAACAGCGCGAGGGCTGGAATATCGAGTTCAGCCGCCAGCGCCGCCGCTTTGACCGCCTCGTCGACCGAGAGTCGCTCGACGCCGGGCATGGAAGCGATCGGCGTGCGCACGCCAGTGCCCTCGACGAGAAAGAGCGGCCAGATGAGGTCGTTGGTGCTCAGCACATGTTCGCGCACGAGGCGGCGCGCCCATTCGGCCTTGCGGTTGCGGCGTGGCCTTTGGGTCAGTTCGAGCTTGGTCGCCGCGGCGGCTTTTGTTTCCGAAGGGGTGGATTTCGATTGCGGATGATCCATGTGGAACTCGCGGTGAGGGGCAGGATCTTGATAGACGCGTAAACTCGGCCGATGCAAGCCGCCGAACCGATGTACGCTTGTGGATTGCGATCCATGTGATCTGGTCAAATCGGCTCTATATCAAGCAATTAGTGCATGTCCCGAGTATATGGCATCGCT
>DAIESR010000054.1 GCA_027346205.1 Beijerinckiaceae bacterium | reverse complement strand
ATGAAAATAATCCGCGAGATTGAGTTCCGTCGTCGTGCCCTGTTGGACGCAAATCGAGGCGCCGGACAATTCGAGCACGGAGGAAATATTGAGCTTCCGATGCACCATGAAGGCTTGCCCGTCGTAAAAATTGATGGCCGTGAAGAGAATGCCCTGCCCCGCCTCGCGCGACTGCGTCCAAGTCGTATTGTGGGACAGAACGTCGATCTCACCTGATTGTAGCGCCGTGAAACGGTTCTTCGCCGTCAAAGGCACGAATTTCACTTTGGTCGGATCATTGAAAATCGCCGCAGCGATGGCACGGCAATAATCGACATCGAAACCCGTCCATTTGCCATTGCTGTCAGGAAGGCCGAAGCCGGCAAGGCCGGGATTGGAGCCGCAGATCAAATAGCCCCGCGCCTTGACCTGGTCGAGCGTCCCCGCCTTGGCCGCCGCGATGCCAAAGCCGATGGCCGCAATCGCAAGAAACAAAATTCTCCATGCTGAGCTTTTCACTGACATGACGACTCCAAGCATTTTCGGCGCGCCCGGGCGGCTCTACACAGCAACCGGGCCGTTCCAGTCGCGGCAGGCGATTACAAGAGCCTGTCATGGCAACGGTCAAGCCATGCTGGGCGCCAACACGGCTCGAATCGGGTAAAGTAAAGTTAATGATCAGGGCCCAATGAACTGCGGGCATCACCTTGCCCGCTTGGCGAGCCGGCGCAAAGCCTGATCGCATGATAAGGCCCGGCACACAAACACGGCAGTGGCACCGCTCCCGCGGTTGATTCTCTCGCAGATCCGGATGGCACAATGACGAAAACCACCCCCGAAGGGCGCAGAAATCTCCACAATCGGACGAAGCTCGTCCATGCGGGCCGGCATCCGTTCGAGAATTACGGCTTTGTCAACACGCCGATCTATCGTGGCTCCACCGTGCTTTATCCGACCTATGCGGATCTTCTGGCACGCAACACCCGCTTCGCCTATGGGACGGTTGGCACGCCGACGACCGAAGCGCTGGAAAGCGCGTGGACAGAGATCGCCGACGCGGCCGGCACCGTGCTCGCTCCATCCGGGCTCGCGGCCATCACCCTCGCTCTGCTGACCGCCGTGACAGCGGGCGATCATATTCTCGTGTCCGATTCCGTCTATCGCCCTACCCGTCACTTCTGCGACACGGTGCTCGCCCGCATGGGCGTCACGACGACCTATTACGATCCTTTGATCGGCGGCGACATCGCAGCCCTCGTGCGACCCGAAACGCGCCTCGTGTTTTTGGAGACGCCAGGCTCGCAGAGTTTCGAGATTCAGGATGTTCCGGCGATCGTCGCCGTCGCCAAGGCCAAAGGCCTCTGTACGATCCTCGACAATACCTGGGCGACGCCTTTGTTTCTGTCGCCGCATCGGCTCGGCATAGACATGGCGATCGAGGCCGGCACCAAATATTTGTCCGGCCATTCCGACCTCCTTCTCGGCCTCGTTTCCGCGAATGAGGCCTGGTACGGCCGGCTGCGCGCCACCTATGACGCTTTCGCCATGTGCCCGGGGCCGGAGGATGTGTTTCTGGCACTGCGGGGCCTGCGCAGCATGGAATTGCGCCTGCGGGAGGTGCAACGGCAAGGCCTGATCATCGCCGAATGGCTCGCTGGCCGAAAGGAAGTCGCGCAGGTGCTGCACCCGGCTCTGCCCACCTGCCCCGGCCATGCAATCTGGAAGCGCGACTTTACCGGCGCCTCGGGCTTGTTTTCCGTGCTGCTCGCGCCTTGCTCGCAAGCGGCGCTCGCCGCCTTTCTCGATGGCCTCACGCTCTTCGGCATGGGCTATTCCTGGGGTGGCTATGAGAGTCTCGTCATTCCCTTCGATTGCCGGAGCTATCGCACGGCGACCCATTGGAATCCTCCCGGCCCTGGCCTGCGCTTTTCGATCGGCCTCGAAGACACCGAAGATCTCAAGACAGATCTCGCCGCCGGATTCGCGCGTCTTACGGCCATCGGTTGAAGGCCGCAGGCGCGCGCCCCATCATGATGTCCGCTGACTTGGATCAAGGTCCAGCAACAACAAATCTGGCGCTATCTCGATCTATAGTATTGATGGAGCCCGACATGAAACGAAACCTGATTTCGACTGTCGGCCGGTTTGCCGGCTGTGCGGCCTTGCTTCTCGTCCTTGTCGGTGCCGCCCATGCCCAAGGAGACAAAGCCCAAGGGAGCAAAACCGAAGACAAGACGAATGAAAGGGGCAACCCGAAATTGGGCTTCATCCTCGCAAAAGAACATTGCGCACGCTGCCACGCCATCGAGAAGTTCGGTGCCAGCCCGCTCGCCATCGCACCGCCCTTTCGTGATCTGCATCTGCGCTATCCAGTCGAGGATTTAGCGGAATCTCTCGGTGAGGGCATTCGGACTGGACATCCGACCATGCCCGAATTTCGCTTCGATCCGGATCAGATCGAGAATTTCATCGCCTATCTCAAAACGCTGGAACAGTGACGCGCGAGCCATGGAAGACACCTCGCGCGCACATGCTTTAAGCCATTGTTTTATTGACTTAAAAATAATAGCATAAGCTGTCTTGTCATAACTCTTCTAGCCTCGCAAAGCTCTGCCGACCTATGCCCAGCTTTCGAAGCTCAAGTTGAAATCCTCGCACAATCGGACTTGCGGGAAAAGCGTCAACGGGGGCAATGTTCCGCTATGGAATTTTGGCGCCGAATCGCGACGCCGCGTCAAGGCGAGGACGCGTCCTCATGATTATTTTGCGGCTCGCGCTTTTGAGCCTCGCCGCCATACTGGCGCTGGTCCTTGGCGCAAACCTTCTCTTCGAGGCGGATCTCGCGCACCGCGCCGATCAATCACCCGCGGTGGCGGCATTCCAAAAGTCGAATGAGACGCCCACCGCTGACCAAGTGCGCGCGGCGCGGGAAAAGATCGAAGCGCGGCTGGCATCCGCTGCCCCGAACTATATGCGCTTCTTCACCCGGCTGAAGCAGGTGCTGCCACATGAATATGACGTGATCCTCGATAGTTTCGCGAAGCAATCGCTTGAAGGCGCCGACATGACCAATGTCGATTCGCTTCTGTCGGAAGCGGTGCGCGCCCTGCGCCTGTCGAGAGGCGCCATGGCGGCCAAGGCGGATGGGCCCACGCTGTCGCGCATCTTCGACATGCAACTCGCAATGATGCGAGCTCTGGCCGCCAAGAATCCGCAGCTCTGTGTCGATTTCCTCTACGGCGGCGCGAGCCAAGCCTTTTTCGAGTTTTCAGCGGAGAATCGCGCGCTCGTCGCCAATATGGCGATCGCCGGCCTCAATGCGATCGATGATGGGCGCGCGAAGAAAATCGAGCGTGCGCCGCCGAGCGACAAGGATTTCGAGCTCCTCGAAAATGCGCTCAAGCAAAAGGGTCTGGACGAGACCGAGATAGGTGCCATTCTCGATGGTAAGAAGCCGACGCCGCCGATCTCCAATCTGCGGATGTGCCAGATCGGCCAGCTCTATCTCGAAACGCTCGCCACATTGCCCGAGCCGACGCGGTTTCGAATCTATGCCTTGGCGGTCGAGCTGATGACCCGCTCGTGATGAGCTATGCTGCCATGCTCCAGCCATTTCTCCGCAGCTAAATCCAGTGCCATTCTATAAAACTAATGGACATTTGCCGGTGCAATTCCTATTGAACCGAAGGAATAAGGCGAAGCAGGGTCCGGTGATCGCATCGCGATGCTCACAAAAAAAGGAAAATACGGGCTCAAAGCCATGATGCATCTGGCCGGTCGGCTGCCAGGTGAGCCTTCGCTGGTGAATGAGATCGCCGAAGCAAACCACATTCCCAAGAAATTCCTCGATACGATCCTCGGCGAATTGCGCAACGCTGGTTTCGTCAATTCGAAAAAAGGTAAAGGCGGCGGCTACACTTTGGCCAAGCCGCCCCAGCACATCATGGTCGGCCATATCATCCGCATTCTGGATGGACCTCTGGCGCCGATTCAATGCGCCAGCAAGAGTTCCTACCGGCGCTGCGACGATTGCGACGACGAAGGTCGTTGCGGGGTCAGACTCATCATGCTCGAAGCGCGCGAAGCGATCGCAGCCGTGCTCGACAACCGCACGCTGGCCGACATGCGGAGGGCGGCGGAAAGCGGCGAACCAGCTTTGACTTATGTGATCTAACGCCACCAGCCATCTGACGCCACCAGGAGGCGTCGCAAGCCTGCTCCACGCGCGGGCTTATCCCGGCAATCCACCGTCTAGCCGAAGCCGCTGTCCTGGTGTATGGGACCGCCAGACACCGGCTCTTTGGCCGGAATTGAAGGAGTTTCCACTGTGGCGCTACCGACGACCGAATTCAACTGTGCAGGCAAGACGATCGAAGCCTTCACGCTCGAAGACAAGAGCAACAACAGCTATGATGTCTTGTTCATCGACAAAGCCACCCAGAAGGAGCTGGGGAGCTATTCGGTGCGCATCGACCGTTTCAAAGAAAAGGGTGTCACCTACGACATCCAAAGCTATTTCGATTTCGCGATCGGCGATTTCAAGCGCATCCACGGCTAGAATATAATTCCGAGAAGTTGCAGACTTTTCGGATGAGATCATGCGTGAGACCAAGTCCGAAGGCTGATCGCCACGAACCCGACGCGGCAAAGTTTGTCTGACGAGGCGAGGCACGCAGCGGCAGTATGGTGCGTGCCTGCCGCGCGCAGGACAGAGAGACAAAAATCAAAAAAGCGGGTCCTGGCGACACGATGATCGACGAACCTCGTGCTTTGTTGCGGTCTTTGTTCGATGCGGCGATCGCCGCCGCCGACCCGGCCTGTGTGCTGGCGCGGCATCTGCCGCCGCCGCCGAAGGGACGCACCATCGTCATCGGCGCCGGCAAGGCCGCTGCCGCCATGGCCGCGGCGGTCGAGGCGGCTTGGCCGGTGGATTATTCGGGCCTCGTCGTCACGCGCTATGGCCATAGTCTCCCGACACAAAAGATCGAAGTGATCGAAGCCGCCCATCCCGTGCCAGATGCGGCCGGCCTCGACGGCGCACAGAAGATTCTCGCCAAGGTCGCCGGCCTCACCGAAGATGATCTCGTCCTTTGCTTGATGTCTGGCGGCGCTTCCGCATTGCTGCCGCTGCCGCTCGACGGGCTCGATCTCGCCGATGAGCAGGCGGTCAGCCGAGCCTTGCTCAAATGCGGTGCCACGATCAGCGAAATGAATTGCGTGCGCCGGCATCTCTCGGCGATCAAAGGCGGACGGCTCGCGCTCGCCTGCCATCCGGCGCGTCTCGTCACATTCCTGATTTCCGACGTGCCGGGCGATGATCCAACCGACATCGGCTCCGGCCCGACGATCGCCGATCCGACCACTTGCGCCGATGCGCTAGCGATCATCGATCGCTATGGCATTGCCGTGCCCGACAATGTTCGCGTGATCCTCGCAAGCGGTCGCGGTGAGACGGTCAAACCCGGCGATCCGCGGCTTGCCAATTCCGAAGTGCGAATGATCGCCACGCCGCAGATGGCGCTCGATGCCGCAGCGGCTTTGGCGCGACAGAAAGGCATCGCCGTACATGTTCTCAGCGATCGGATCGAAGGCGAGTCGCGCGACGTCGGCAAGGTGATGGCGGCGATCGCCCTTCAGATCGCGCGACGCGGCGAGCCTTTCGCAGCGCCTTGCATTCTCCTGTCCGGCGGCGAGACGACAGTAACGGTGCGCGGCAAGGGTCGCGGCGGCCGCAATGTGGAATTCCTGCTGGCTCTGGCCCTGGCGCTCGATGGCCATTCGGGCATTCACGCGCTGGCGGGCGACACAGACGGAGTCGACGGGCTCGAAGAGATCGCCGGCGCCTATGTCGGCCCCGACAGCCTCGCACGGGCTTGGGCCAAAGGCATCAAGCCGAAAGACAGTCTCGACAATAATGACGGACATGGCTTCTTCGAAGCCTTGGGCGATAGCGTCGTCACCGGCCCGACCCTGACGAATGTGAATGATTTTCGCGCCATTCTGATCACGGCCGAAGCGCAGACATGATTTGCCGCCGTCCCATGAAAGGGACGGCGGCAACGTATCACCTATGCAATATCGATCTCTCTCCGCGTTGCGTACTCACTCATGCGTGCTGTAGCTCGCCGGCAACGCAAAGACTGTGAGCTGACCGCCGAGCGCCGTATAATTCGAGAGCGCCGCATAGCCGCCGACGGCACCAAGACCGGCATGCGGATTGGTGAGACCCGCCGCGAGCCCGATACCGGCCCAACCGCCGACGCCGGAGAGCACGGCGACATACTCTCTGCCATTGTGCTCATAGGCCATGACATTGCCGATGATGCCGGACGGCGTCTTGAACTTATAGAGTTCCTTGCCGGTCTTGGCGTCCACCGCCTTCATATAGCCTTCGAGCGTGCCGTAGAAGACAATGCCTCCGCCGGTCGACAAAGCGCCGGACCAGACCGAGAATTGCTCCGGGTCCGTCCAAACGATCTTGCCTTTACTCGCGTCCCAGGCAATGAAATTGCCCATATTGCTCTCGCCCTTCGGCGGATACATGGACAGAGTCGCACCCACATAGGGCTGGCCCGCCGTGTAGCTCACATGGAAGGGCTCGTAATCCATACAGACATGGTTCGTCGGTATGTAGAAGAGGCCAGTCTCGGGCGAATAGCTCGATGGTTGCTGGTCCTTGGTGCCGAGCGCGGCCGGACAGATCCCCGAGTAATTGACGTCAACACCATTGGAGCCCGGAGCATATTTGGCGACCACTTCGGGACGACCGTAGTTCTTCGAGCTTTTGTCCATATCGATCTTGGTGGCCCAATTCACCGATGGGTCGTATTTGTTCGCGCTGATCAAGTCGCCATTGGCGCGATCCATGACATAGAGGAAGCCATTGCGATCGGGATGAACGAGAACATTGCGTTCCTTGCCGTCGATCTTGAGATCGGCAAGCATCATCTCGTTGACGCCGTCGTAATCCCATTGATCATGCGGCGTCATTTGATAGACCCATTTGGCCATGCCTGTGTCGGGATCGCGCGCAATGATCGAGGTCGACCATTTATTGTCGCCGGGCCGCTGCGTCGGATTCCATGTGCCCGGGTTGGACGTGCCGTAATAGATGAGGTTGAGCTTCGGATCATAGGAGATCCAGCCCCAGACCGTGCCGCCGCCGATCTTCCATTGATCGCCCTTCCATGACTCCAGGCTGGAATTCTTGCCGATCGGCTTGCCAAGATCTGTCGTCTTTTCGGGATCGACGAGCATGTCCTTGTCAGGACCTGTGGAATAGGCTCGCCACACACGTTTGCCGGTATCAAGATTATAGGCTGTGATATCGCCACGGACACCGAACTCGCCGCCCGAATCGCCGACAATAACCATGTTCTTGACGATCAGCGGCGCCATGGTTCCGGTTTCGCCCATCTTCGGGTCGCCGTTCTTGACCGACCAATCAACCTTGCCGGTCTTGGCATCAAGCGCGACAAGCGTCGTATCGGCCTGATGGAGAATGATCTTGCCATCGGCATATTGAACGCCACGGTTGACAGTGTCGCAACACATCACCGGAATGACGGCGGGGTCCTGCTTCGGCTCATATTTCCAGAGGATCTTGCCTTGCTCGTTGAGATCGAGCGCGTAGACAGTGTTGGGGAAAGGCGTGACCAGATACATGACATCGCCGATGACGAGCGGTCCGCCCTCATGGCCACGGAGAACCCCGGTCGAGAAGGTCCATGCAACTTGTAGATTCTTCACATTGCTCGCGTTGATCTGCTTCAGCGACGAATAGCGCCAATTGGCATAATTGCCGGACTGCATCACCCAATCTTTCGGGTTCTGCGACATTTTCTCCAAGTTCTCATTGGCCATTGTCGTCGTCGTTGCGGCAAAGATCGCTGCGACACTGACACAGCTCATTATCCAGACGTTGCGCATTTTGGCATCTCCCGGCATAGCCTCCCCGCCCCAACGACACCCGCGCTGGCGTTATGACTTAGACATCAACTATCCTTGCCAAAACTGTTCGGCGGGCTTGCAGATATTTAACGTCAGCGACCGTTTGCCAGTTCCGGATTTTTTTGATGAACTCCAATGCAAAGCATTCAATCGTCGATAAAGCTTTCGTCTCTTTTGTCGCGTCGAAGCTTCATGCCGATCGATATCAATGGTTCGCACTTCTCGAAGGGCTGTCTTACATATTTTATAAGGCTCTACTCGTGACGCAGACTGTCATGATCGTAATCATCGAACGATATATTCATGAAAGACGAATGATATTTTCATGGATGATGGCGTCGCACCGCGTTTGCACTCATGGCTCCGCCCGACTGATCGACGAGCCTTGTCGAGCATGAAGGCTGACCATTGCATGGGGTTCGAGGCACGAGCTGCCGACGTGATCCATCGGCATGATCCGGCCTAGGTTACCTCGGTCCAACGTCTTGCAAAGCTATGGGGATGAGCATGAGCGAATCAGAACCAGGCAATTCAACGCCTGATCTCACAAAGGGGATCGCAACGGCCCAAGTGCCGGATGGTGGCATGGTACAAGGCCATGTCGGCGACGAGGCGGTCCTGCTCGTGCGCCAGGGAACCGAGATCCATGCGATCGGCGCCACATGCAGCCATTACGGCGCCCCCCTCGTCGATGGTCTCGTCGTCGATGATACGATTCGCTGTCCTTGGCATCACGCCTGTTTCAGCTTGCGCAATGGAAGAGCTTTGCGGCCTCCGTCGCTGAACGATCTCCCATGCTGGCGCATCGAGCAGAGCAATGAAATGGTCTTCGTGCGTGAACGCATGACCGCGACACCTCAGCCCATGCTCGCGCCGACGGGCCTTCCCGAATCCATCGTCATCATCGGTGGAGGTGGCGCCGGCAATGCGGCGGCCGAAACCCTGCGGCGGGAAGGCTATGCCGGCTCCGTCATTCTGCTCAGCGCGGATATGGACCCTCCTTACGACCGCCCGGTCCTGTCAAAGGATTTTCTCTCTGGCCATGCACAAAGCGAATGGGTGCCGCTGCGCGCACCGAGCTTCTATACCGAACAGAAGATCGACCTTAGACTCGGTGTTCGCGTCACCAGCATCGATCCGGCGGCTAAGACTCTGCAATTCGAAAATGGCGACCGGCTCGGCTATGGCGCACTGCTGCTTGCGACTGGCGCCGAGCCAGTGCGGCTCGATGTACCCGGCGCCAACCTGCCCCATGTTCATCTGCTGCGCAGCCTCGCCGATTGCCGCGCGCTGATCGCAGCCGCCAGCACGGCCAAACGATGCGTCGTGATCGGCGCGAGCTTCATCGGGCTCGAAGCCGCCGCGGCCTTGCGCCAGCGCGAACTCGATGTGCATGTCGTCGCGCCCGACCATCTTCCGATGGAGCGCATCATGGGACCAGCTATAGGCGAGATGGTGCTTTCCTTACACAAGGCGCATGGCGTCATTTTCCATCTCGAAACGAAGCCGGCGGCAATCGACACCGAGTCCGTCACGCTTACCAGCGGCGAAAAGATCCCGGCTGATCTCGTCGTCGTCGGCATCGGCGTGCGCCCGGCGATCGCACTCGCGGAAGCCGCGGGGCTCGCCATCGATCGCGGCGTGTTGGTCGATGAATTTCTGCGGACGAGTGCGCCCGATATTTATGCCGCAGGCGACATCGCCCGCTGGCCGGATCGGCACAGCGGCGAACGGATACGCGTCGAGCATTGGGTCGTCGCCGAGCGGCAAGGCCAGGTGGCCGCGCGCAACATTCTCGGCCGTCGCGAGCGTTTCGATGCCGTCCCCTTCTTCTGGAGCCAGCACTACGACACATCGATCAGTTATGTCGGCCACGCCGAACATTGGGATGCGATCACAATCGACGGCGAGATCGCGGCGCAGAATTTCGTCGCGACCTTCTCTTTGGCCGGCAAGACGCTGGCTATCGTGAGCATGGGGCGAGATCGCGCCAGCCTATCGGCGGAAGTCGCTCTCGAAAAAGCGTGATGTGACCATATTTCGGGAAGGCTGCGCCGAGATCATCAAAACGACGCACGATCCCTACAGATCAATTCAATCCGAGATCGTCAGCCGGGGCATGACTGCCACTCAGAAAGGTCATAGGCTCCACGCCGAGCAGCTCGAGCGCCTGAACGAAAGGCTCCGATGGATCAACGAACTCGATCGACAGACCGTCCGCGTGCCAAGTCGAGACGGCGGACATCAGGATCTGGAGCGATTGCGCCCCGAGCCGCTCGACGCGGGAAGCATCGATGACAAGCTCTGAGCCCCGCTGCCCCAACAGACCTTCGGCCAGCGGCAAAGCCGCCTTGATGTCGAGCACTTCAGAAAGCAAATAGGTCTTCGCGTTCGAAATCATGTTCATCCCATCCGAATTGTTCAGCGCGCCACGGACCGAGCCGCGGCGCAAGCATTTCGATTCTTCTTTTCAATCGCGCCCCGTGTGAAACATGGCACGTTAGAGCGGCGAACATTCAAATGGAATCGGTGCTGCCGCTCTTGTCTTTTGTTTTTGCATCAGATTTGTCCCGCAGCCGGTTCCCCCTGGTGGTCTGATGCTCTAGGCCCCGCGCATGCCGTAGGGGCACCCACCACGCTTATGAGACGATCGTTACGATAGGCTTTCGGTTCCTGCGACGATCAGGATTCAACGGGCCGTGCAAAGCTCGCGCAGAGCGCTTTTTGCAAATAGCCTTTCTGATTTATGAGCGGCAGCTGACGCATGACGCGGATGAGATGGGTCCGCGCAACCGCTCAGTCTAGAAATGCAACCCATTTTGACATGATCAGGGCTCCGCCCGTTATAATGATGCGATGATCAAAATTCTCGTCACCGGCTTCGATGCCTTTCCTGGCGCCCGCCACAATCCGACTTTGGCACTCCTTACAGCGCTTCGCAAAAGGCGCACGCATGTCGCGCGGCGCGGCGACGCTGGCGCGCCCCTTGCGTCGACGCATTCAGCCGCCGCCACTTGCCGATGTCGTCAAGGCAGCCGAAATTATGCTTTCCATCGTCGCCCAAGCTACGCGCCGAAACAGGTTTTATTTCGCGTGAACCCTTCTGCTGAAACCGTGCCGCCTCACATTCGCCCTTGCACGGTCACGCGATCTCCGGCAAGACCCTCGCAGTGAACATCGATATTTCCGCTCTGCTCCAACCGATCCTGCAAATCATCTGGATCGACATCGTACTCTCCGGCGACAATGCCGTGGTGATCGGGCTTGCCTGCCGCTCCTTGCCGGAACGGCAACGTCGTCTCGGCATCGCGCTCGGCACTGGTGCCGCCGTCTTGTTGCGGGCATTGCTGACCATTGTCGTGGTCGAAGTGCTGCTCTTGCCCCTGGTGCGGCTGGTCGGCGGTCTGCTCCTCTTCTGGATCGCCATCAAATTGGCGATCGAGGATCAAGACCAGAAAGAACTCGATCCGGCCGAATCGGTCTTCGCGGCAGTCCGTATCATTGTCGTCGCCGATGCCGTCATGTCGCTCGACAATGTCATGGCCATAGCCGCGGCGGCGAAAGGCTCAATCCTTCTGGTCGCCTTCGGCCTTGCCCTGTCGGTGCCGCTCATCATCTTCGGCTCGACATTGCTTCTCGGTCTGTTCTCGCGCTTTCCCGTGCTTGTCTGGGCCGGCGCGGCGCTGCTCGGCTATGTCGGCGGCCAGCTCATCGGCTCGGAACATCTGCTCGCGTCCGTCCCATTGGCCGGGTCGGCGCATTGGGAGACGGGCTGCGGAGCCGCCGGCGTCATCATCGTCCTGGGCATGGCATTCGCGCTGCGCCGTTTCACGCAGAATAACAAATCGGGTTGAATGCCGCTGCTATTGTTCGTCGTCGGGCACTTGGAGGATGTCGATCAATTGAGCGACGCGCCCGCTGGGCAGCGGCTTGTATTCATTAATGAGCGATTCATCGGAATTGAGCCAGGCCCAAGCCTCTTCCAGCTCGGCGAGCGAAGCACCTGTCGCCAGAAGCTCGACCGCCAAAGTCTCATCGACCGAACCGAGCACGGATGTCACTTCATCGCGCGTCAAGGTCATGGCGTTTGTCTCCTTTGGGCCAAGTTCGTCGTTGTCGCGAAACGGCATCAGGAAAATCTAGCGCACCTTTCAGAAAAACAGAACAAGAGCGTACCGGCATTTATCCGATCGCGCGCGCCACTTCGGTGCGCAGCATAGGCAAGACCTCCGCCGCGAACCAGGGATTGCGCTTGAGCCAGGCATTATTTCGCCAGGATGGATGTGGCAGGGCAATGACACGCGGCTGTTTGCCGAGATATTGCCGCCAAGCGGCGATCACATCGTCGACCTTTGCTTTTTTGCTGTAGTCAAACCCGAGCCTCTGGAAATGATAGGCTTGGGCATAGCGGCCGATGGCGAGAATGGTCTCGATCTGCGGCATGAAGGAAAACAGCGCGTCATGCCAGTTGTCACGGCATTCGCGGCGCGGCGGCAAATCCCCCTTGGCCGCGTCGCGGCCCGGGAAGCAAAATCCCATGGGCACGATGGCGACTCTGGTCTGGTCGTAGAAAATCTCGCGCGTGACCCCCATCCAATCTCGCAGCCGGTCTCCGGACGCATCGTTGAACGACAATCCTGTCGTATGGACGCGCATGCCAGGCGCCTGACCGGCAATGAGCAGCCGTGCCGTAGACGAGGCGCGTACAACCGGCCGCGGCTCATGCGCGAGGGGTGGCCCGCTTGGCGTATCGCGGCAGATCCGGCAGGACCGAATCCCGTCGACCAGAGCGGCAAAGTCAGAGTTGAGTGATTCAGAGATCGAACGAACTTCCATCTTCGGCAACCGTCAGTCCTGCGGCGCGCATCTCCGCGATTTTGGGGATGGCCGTGGCGCCGAGATGCGTCACCACCACGCGCTTGGCACTGAAGCTCGGGAGTTTGCCCAGAAGCTCCGGCCAGTTCATATGGTTTGGCACCACTTCCTCACCCGAATAGCATTCGATGAGAAAGAGATCGGCGTCGGCGGAGAGCGGCAGCAGGGTTTCCGTCCAGCCCGTGTCGCCCGAATAAGCAAAACTATGCGTCCCGTCGCTGAGCCGGACGCCGGTGGCGTTACTGTCAGGCGCGTGTTTGACCGGAAACGTCGTGACTTTCAGACCAGCGACATCCGTGCTTTCGCCGGGTGTGATTTCGAAAACCGACCAAGCAAAGCTCCAGGCCAGATTGACGGCCCCCGGAAAGAAGGCATCGAACAAGCTATGCAGTCGCATCTTCAGGCCGGGTGGCCCATAGAAGGCGAGGGGCTTGTGACGATGTTCCACGAATTGGCAATGCAGCAAGAGAAGCGGCAGGCCGCCGAAATGGTCCCCATGCAAATGGGTGATGACGACGGCATCGACATCTTCGCTTGAAAAGCCGAGTTTGTGCCAAGCGGTGATGGACCCTGCCCCGAAATCGACGAGCACTGTCGCATCGGCAGAATCGAGCCGAATGCACGTATGGGCGCGGCCTGCCGTCCCGAATGCATCGCCGGATCCGACGATCGTGACTTTCATGCGATATCCTGCATGCGATATCCTGCTGGCCGATCGAGATCTTTCAAAACGCCTATGTCCAGGTCGTGCGGCATCAATGATCCTTGCGACCGAATCTCGACGGAGACGCTAGAGCACGTTTCGGAAAAGTTGATAGGCTTTTCCCTTATTTTAGACATCGGATATATTCGATGTCTCATTGACGAGAACCTGCTCCAGGGGACACGCGGCGACACGCTCATACCACGCGCCCAAATTTAGCACGTCCACCGGCATGTCGATGCGCGCCAGCTTTAGAAAATCGACAGCGACGAGAGCCCTAATATCGGCAATCGAAAACCCTTCCCCTGCGACGAAAGGGCGCTCAAGCCTCCCCGAAGAGAGGTGGATCGGGCTTCAGCTCCTCTAAATATCGGCATAAGGCAACGGATGCCGCCAGCGCCGCCCCCAGACGAAAGACGGTCAGCCTGAAAATTCATACTGGAAGATTTTAGCGGGTGCCATGCGCCGCCGCACATACAGCGCAACACCTTAAGACCGACCAGAACTCCCCTGCCATTCACTCAGATTTGCGGGATTCCGTGAGCCTTGCGTTAATCTTTCTTGGCGATTGTTGGGGAGTGCCATGGTGAAAGTAGTCCCATGTTTCCGATGAGACATGCTCCAAACATATTGGTTCCGATTGCCGTCCTGTCGACCGGGCAGCTCCGTCCGAGGGCCGGAGGCAACGAGGGCCTTGCTCCGCAGGACTGAAAGCGACGGAACAAGTACAGTATGACCGAAGTCACTGCGGAGATGATCGAACGCGGGCGCGGCATCGACCCGAAGACCGTCGCCGAACGTCGTCGCCTCGCGGCGCGGGTGCGTGAAGCGCGCGAAAAGCTGACCTCGGTCGGATCGGGACACCGCGCCTTCGATGTCGAGCTGCTCCAACTCTTCGCGCAAGGACGCAAGAACGCAACCCTCAGCTTCCTCATCCTCGCCATTGCCGCGGCCGCCGTCGCCACGGCCTGGGCGCCCAGGCAATTGCTGCTCCTGTGGCTCGGCCTCGAAATCCTGACGCTCATGCTCGCTCATGTGCTCGGGACGCGTTTTTTGGCGCTCGATCCCTCGAGCATCGATGTCACACGCTGGCGCCGCAGGTTCATCATCGCGGAAGTGATCCAGGGCGTCGTCTGGGCCCAAATCGTAGGTTTAGTCGGCGAATCGACCGATCCCCATGCCGAAACCTTCGAACTCGCCCTGCTGCTCCTCATCGCGGCAATGAATGCGACGATGACTGCGTCGATCCCGGTCGCGGTCTATGCCGGCCTCGCGCCGATGAGCGTGGCGATCGCCGCATTTCTTTGGCCGACGAGCCTGCACGACAAAGCCCTGCCCCTTGCCGCACTTGCTTTCGGCACGCTTCTCTATTCGGCCATTCTCGCCAAGAAGCTCTATGCGCGATCGCTCGACACATTATCCTTCCAGGCCGAGAAGGACGCACTGATCGCCGAACTCGAACAGGCGAAGATCAACAGCGACGTCGCCCGCCGCCGCGCGGAAGAGGCCAATCTCGCCAAATCCCGCTTTCTCGCCACCATGAGCCATGAGTTGCGGACACCACTCAACGCCATCCTCGGCTTTTCCGAAGTGATGAAAGCGGAGCTTTTCGGCGCCCATAAGGTTTCCTCCTACAAGGAATATTCGAGCGACATTCATTCGAGCGGTCAGCATCTCCTGGCCCTCATCAACGAGATTCTCGATCTGTCACGAGTGGAGGCCGGCCGCTATGAGCTGAAAGCGGAGCCGATCGCCCTCAGCAATATCATCGAGGATTCGCGTCATCTCTTGGCGCTGCGGGCGAAGAAGCGCGACATCCAAATCCATGAATCAGCGGAACCTTGCCTGCCACGTATCTGGGCCGATGAACGTGCGGTGCGGCAGGTCGCCTTGAACCTCTTGTCGAATGCGATCAAATTCACTCCGCCGGGCGGCAGCGTCACCGTCAAAATCGGCTGGACGGCCGCCGGCGGCCAGTATTTTAGCGTGAAAGATACCGGTCCGGGCATTCCGAAAGAGGAAATTCCGGTCGTCATGTCCTCCTTCGGCCGCGGCTCGCTCGCACAAAAGAATGCCGAAGAAGGCTCGGGCTTGGGCCTGCCGATCGTCAAAGGCCTGATCGAGCTGCATGGCGGCAGCTTCACCTTGAAATCAAAAGTCCGCGAGGGCACGGAGGTGATCGTCGTATTTCCGCCCGAGCGCGTGATGAATGCACTGCCGCGGCTCGACCCGGATGCGCCACCAGAATCCGAACTTCGGCAGCCGCGCCACACACGCTCCGCAGCCTGAGGCCACATCATCACGAATTTGCGCATCACACCGCAACGATGGTTTCGCCTCACCTCGACCATATTCCGTCTTGATCGTTCGTGGATCGGCCGTCACGGTCGAGAACGAGCTGGGGAGTCGTGACTGAATCGTTCGCGCCGACGACTTCTTTTCGGGCGCAGAAATGCGCGAAACCGGACTGTCCCCGACAGCCCGAAATGATAAATCGAAGCGTCTGCGAGGCAGGCGGCCTGATCTCATAACATCGGAGATTTAGATGACCTGGTCCGCTCCATGGGTCTCGGCCCTGATCTTGGCCGCCTTCATGAGCCTGGGCGTAACCGTAGCGCCGCTCGCCGCGCAGGATCATCCACGCCTGAACGGTAAGGCAGCACCTGCGACAGCGGAACACGCGCCACCGGCAAACAAATCCACAGTTCCGCCAAATCCCTTGCCGCCGCCGGCAATAACGGAGCACACGCTCCAACTGCCCAACTTCACGCTGCATTTCAAAGCGAAGGCAGGCGCCATCAAGCTCAGCAATGCAGAGACCGGGGCGCCGCTCGCCGATATTTCCTATGTGGCTTTTCTCCGCGACGACACCGACCCGGCGAAACGGCCGGTGACTTTCGCCTTCAATGGCGGTCCCGGGGCGGGCTCGGCCTGGCTCGATCTCGGCGCCATCGGACCCTGGCGCCTGCCGCTCATCGGGGCCGGACGCACGCCCTCCGCCGATCCTGCCACGGTTCCCAATGTCGACACTTGGCTTGATTTCACCGATCTCGTCTTCATCGATCCGCCGGGCACCGGCTACAGCCGAATGCTGAGCAAAAATGATGCGGTTCGAAAGCAGTTCTATTCGGTCAAAGGCGACATAGACACGCTCGCAATCGTCATTCGAAAATGGCTCACCGAGAACAAGCGGCTGGAAAGCCCGAAATTCATTGTCGGAGAAAGTTATGGCGGCTTTCGCGCGCCGAAGCTCGCCTATCAGCTGGAAGATAATGAAGGGATAGGCATCAAGGGTCTCGTGATGATCTCACCGGTCCTCGACTTTGCCTGGTTCGACGGCGACAATAATCCGCTGAGTTACGCGACCCGCCTACCCTCCTTCGCGGCAGCGGCGCGCGATCTCACCGGCCCCGATCCGCGCCAGCAGCTCGCCGATGTCGAAGCCTATGCGTCCGGCCCCTATATCGTCGATCTTCTACGCGGCGAACGCGACCCGGCAGCACTCGCCCGGGTCTCTGAGAAAGTCGCGAAATTCACCGGTCTCGATCCAGCGCTGGTGCGCCGCCTCGGCGGCCGCATCGATCTCTCGACCTTCGCGCGCGAGCGTGAACGAGCTAAAGGACGCGTCTCGAGCTTCTATGACGCGCTGATGACCGGCTATGATCCTTTCCCATATTCCGCGCGAAGCGAATATTCCGACCCTGTCCTCGACGCATTGAAAACGCCGCTCGCGAGCGCGATGGCGAATATCACGGCGACGAAGCTCAATTGGTTCGTCAATGCCCGCTATGAAATCCTCAACGAAAATATCAACAAGGAATGGCAATGGGGCGGGCGTCATCCTGCTGAGGCGATGACCGATCTCAGGCGCATATTGGCGCTCGACCCACATCTGCATGTTCTCATCGCGCATGGCGTGACCGATGAGGTCACCCCCTATTTCGCGTCGAAAATGCTGATCGATCAGATCCCGCCCATGGGCGACCCCGACCGCTTGAAACTCGCCGTCTATGGCGGCGGCCATATGTTTTATGCTCTCGACCAGTCCCGCGCCGCGCTGCATAAAGACGCTCTGCAAGTGATCGAAGGCAAGTGATTGAAAGAGAGTGGAAGCGTCGGCTGCGAGGCGCTCTTCGCCACCAAAATCCGACTCCACGATTTGTTCGGCGAGTTGTTCGAGCGTAACAAAGGCAAGCGACCGTGACGGCCTCGAAAGAATCGCATGGCTCGCCATCGTGCTTGGTGGACTTGCCGGACTCACATTCTGTCAGACGGATGCGCAGCCTTCTCCGAGCCATATGCCCGTGCCCGTCTCGCCGCGCGCCGGCATCACCGC
>DAIESR010000052.1 GCA_027346205.1 Beijerinckiaceae bacterium | reverse complement strand
GCGACCGGGCCGGCAAGGCAGCCGCGGCCCACTTCGTCTATGCCTGCGACTGGCCAGAGACCCTCGAGCGCCAATCTGTTTTCCCGGCAGAAATCGGGTACGGGGAGGGGTGCGCGCGGCATATAGGCAAAATCTCGGGCAAATCTCGCAGCCATCGGCTGCGGCGGATATTGCCGCGTCTTACCTATTCGGACCGCGCCTTGCACTCTTTTGCACCTGTCCGTTCCACAGTTTCTTGAATGGATCTTCACGCGCTTCCGATCGCCGATCGGCTGCCGGCGCGCGGGATTTCAAAACAATTGCAATTGTTCGCCGATGCGCGCCGGTGGCCGAAACAGGTCATGACGCAATTTGAGCTTTGTCTTGGAAAAGCCGATCTTCGCCGCTGCTGCTTCAAAGCGGCGGCCGATCATCCAGGCATAAGGGCCCGATCCGGTCATGCGCTTGCCGAAGGTCGGATCGTAAATCTTTCCCTCACGGACCGAGCGAACCAGCGAGAGGATATGGCGGAACTTATGCGGATAATGCGCGAGCAACCATTCGCCGAAGAGATCGCGCAATTCGAGCGGCAGGCGCAGCATGACATAGCCCGCCTCGCGCGCGCCGGCGGCATGAGCGCGGGTCAGGATCGTCTCGATCTCAGCATCGTTGAGGCCGGGAATGATCGGCGCCACCATCACGCTCGTCGGTATGCCAGCTTCGGCCAGCGCTTCGATCGCCGCGAGCCGCTTCTCCGGACTGCTGGCACGTGGCTCCATGCGGCGGGCAAGGAGAGGGTCAAGCGTCGTCACCGACAGGGCGACCTTGACGAGACCTTTTTCGGCCATAGGCTTCAGAAGATCGAGATCGCGTAGAATCAAGGCCGATTTGGTGACGATGCCCACCGGATGATTGGCGCTGGCCAGAACTTCGAGCAGCTGCCGCATGATCCTGTGCTGCCGCTCGATCGGTTGATAGGGATCTGTATTGGTACCGATTGCGATTGTTTTCGGTTGATAATTTTGCGCTGCCAATTCGCGTTCGAGCAGCCGCGCTGCATCCGCTTTGGCGAAGAGCTTGCTTTCGAAATCGAGTCCCGGCGACAGGCCCATATAGGCATGGGTCGGGCGCGCGAAACAATAGATGCAGCCATGCTCGCAACCGCGATAGGGGTTGATCGACCGATCGAAGGAAATGTCGGGTGAATCATTGCGCGTGATGATCGTCTTCGATCGTTCGATCGTGACTGTCGTCGCGAGGGGCGTCGGCTCTTCGGTGAGGTTCCAGCCATCGTCTTCGGCACTGCGGGAATAGATTTCAAAACGGCCGCTTGCATTGGATTGGGCTGCCCGGCCGCGCTTCTGCGGCGCTGTTTGGGGCTCCAAAGGCGGCAGCCGAACCTCGACCTCCTCGATGCGGCGGCGGCCACGAGGATACGCCGACGCTTGCCGTCGCAGACGCTGCGGTGCAGCGATCTCGTCTTTCACGCAAGCCATATCCGACATCGCTTATGATTCCTTGCCTAAATTTGGTATAGAACAAGAACAATATAAGAACATTTATCGTACACAATGAGGGCTGTCAAGAAATCCGGTAGATCCAACCAGGGCAATCGGGTGAAGCGGTCACGAATTCGAGCGAGAAGCCTTGCTGAGCCCTATGGCGGCCTCCTCACCATGAGGGGACCTTTCACCCGATTGCCCTGGGATCACTGTCATTGTGATCTAGGACTATATTTTGCTCGGCTCGATGGCTGGTGCGGTGTGTGGCGGGGTTCGGTTCGGTTGAATAGATCCCGCTTACGAGGGCAGCTTGCGTTGCGGTCGCGCAGAAATAATTCGTATGGGGACGACATTTTCGGGGGGAACAATGACGATCGAGATCATCGGTGCCGGCTTCGGTCGGACCGGAACCATGTCGACATATTTGGCGCTGAAGCAGCTCGGCTTTCCTTGCTATCACATGTTCGAGGTTCTCGAGAACAAAGCCAACAAGAGGCATCTCGATTTCTGGCGCAAGGTCGCCAACACACCGGCGGGGACGCAGCATGATTGGGAGCAGGTCTTCGCCAATTATACGGCCTGTGTCGATAATCCTGCCTGCTGCGTCTGGCGGGAGCTTTTGACGGCCTATCCCGATGCCAAGGTTCTGCTAACGCTGCATCCCAAGGGGCCCGACGCCTGGTACGACAGCACCATCGATACGATCTATTTCACCGAATCGATGTGGCAGTTCCGCTTCCTTGCGCTTGTTACGCCGTTCGGCCGAAAGTTCGGCGATATGGCACACAAGCTGATCTGGCAGCGTTCCCATCGCGGCACGATGAATGATCGCAGCAAGGCGATCGCGCGCTACAAGGAGCATATCGAAGAGGTGAAAGCGGGCGTTCCCGCCGATCGGCTTTTGATCTTCTCGGTCGATCAGGGTTGGGAGCCTTTGTGCAAATTTCTGGGCGTTCCGGTGCCCAAAGACGCGTTCCCCAATGTCAATGATCGCGCCGCGATCAAGACGGTGATCGCCGGGATGACCCGAGGCGCCTATATCATCATCGGCGCGGCAGCCGTGGCAGCGGCGGCTGTCGTCTACGCGGCGGTGCGTCTCCTGAACTGATCCGGTTCGCGCCGGCTTGCGGAGGCGGCGGCAAACGGACAGTGATCGCCGTGGTCTCTTTATGGTCTCTTTGGTCCGGGCCGATCTCGACGACGATTTCATGCGCCGGTCGGCATGGGCCGGATCGGCTCTAATCATAGTTAGCCGCGCATGAACGTCGGCACGGAGATATCTGTCCCATGCCGAGATTTTTGGCACGGAACGGAGACAAAGCCTGTCCGAATCAGGAGAAGCGATTCGCGGCTGCGATTGTGTGAAGAAAGCGTTGCTGCCGCGCGGTTCGTGCGCTGGCGCATGACGCTTGGATCGTCTTTGATTTCGAGAGGCGCACGCTCGATTCCGTGACACCCTGAACGCCTCGAAAAATGCCGGCGGTTCATCTTGCGCGGGGCTGCGTCGCGCGGGGATGCGCGGAGAAATAGGCCTCGGCGAGGCGTTTTGTATCGATTGCCGTATAGATCTGCGTCGTCGAGAGCGACGCATGGCCCAAGAGTTCCTGGATCGTGCGCAGATCGCCGCCGCGGCCCAAAAGATGGGTGGCGAAGGAGTGTCGCAAGGCATGCGGCGTCGCCGTCTCCGGCAGGCCGAGCGCACCGCGCAGTCGTTCCACTGCGAGCTGGATGATACGCGGTGACAAAGGTCCACCTCTGACGCCGCGGAACATTGGTTCGTCCGGCGGCAGAGGATAGGGGCACAGATCGAGATAGGTTGCGATCGCCTGCTGCACCGGGACGATGATCGGGACGGATCTCGTCTTGCCGCCCTTGCCGAGAACAGTCAGCTGGTCGAGGCCGCCGATCGGCGCATCCTTGCGCTTGATCGACAGGGCCTCGGAGATGCGCAGCCCCGCGCCATAGAGAAGCCCGAGAACGGCGGCATCGCGGGCGAGCACCCATTGCGGCCGCTCTTCGCCCGCGCGGGATTTCTCGTCGACAATGGCGCGTGCCGCGGAGGCGGGTAGGGCTTGCGGCAGGCTGCGGGCCTGTTTCGGGCTGCGCAGGCCCCGGAAGGCGGTGATCTGGCAGCCCTGGTTGCGTCCGAGATAGCGGGCGAAGGCGCGCAGGCCGGAAAGCTGCCGCAAGAGCGAGCGGCTGCCGGTGCCTTCTTGGCGGCGGGCGGCGAGAAAGCCGCGCAAATCTGCCGTGGTGATCGCGGCGAAGCCTGCGAGGCTCGGCGTCTCGCCGGAATGTTCACAGAAAAATCGAAGGAATTGCGCGAGATCGCGGTGATAGGCGTCGAGCGTATGGCGCGAAGAGCGGCGTTCGCCGGCAAGATGCGCGAGCCAGCCTCGTGCGGCCTCGGCGAGATCGGCAGTGGCCGGGGCGATGCCGAACATGTCGGAGGAGGGCGGCGTTTGGTGTGGGGAAGAAGGCTGCCTCATCAGCAAGCTATGAAGCGCGGAGATAAAGGAAGAGTTGCTTCCGCGCTTTTCGGAGGGAAAGGCGGATGCTTCTCCCGCTAGCGTTTCCGATCGAGGACGTGCGCTAGCGAGAGAAGGAACGCTACATCAATGGCCGTGGCTGTGGCCATGCTCCTTCGCCTCGGCGGCGACGGTCATGATCTCTTCCGTCGCCTTGGCGAAGAGTTCTTCCATCTCGCGGCGGATCTGATGGTCGGAGACGGCGATCCCCGAAGCATCGAAATCGGCGCGGATCTTCTGGAAGATGATATCGGCGCCGTCTTCTTCCAATTCGGCGGCGATGAGGTCGGCGGCGTAATCTTCCGCTGCCTCGCCGGTCTTGCCGAGTTTTTCGGCGGCCCAGAAGCCGAGCCATTTGTTGCGGCGGACAGTAGCTTTGAACTTGAGTTCTTCATCATGCGCGAGCTTGGCCTCATACGCCTGCTCGCGCTGGTCAAATGTCGTCATTGCGACGCTCCCTGAACTCGGGCGGATTCCGCTTGGCGGGATCGCTCCACAAGAATCGCTTCCATAAGAATCGCTTCCATAAGACCGCTTCCCATGATCTGCGCGGCTGAACAACGCGCTGCGCCGTCGGGGATTAGAAGCTGGCCTTGCTGTAGCCAAGATAGTGTGTCAGCCAAGCGTTTCGGATACCTTGTTCCATATCAATAGCGTGAATCCTACAGTTTGGCCAAATGCAGCCCGGCTAGCTAGAGTCCAGCTTGCGGCGCTAAAACGCGAAAATGAGGTCGCGTGGGAAAAAGGCAGCGCGGATCTTTTGGTTTATCTGAGCGATCCCTATATCTTGGCGACGCGGTATGAGCTGGGTTTCGATGCGGGACGGCCGGCGAAAACCAGCATAATTCGTCGCGGTCGTTGCGCGGAGGCCAAGATCGGCTTGCTCGCCGAAACACGGGGCTCGGGTAAGACTTTGTAAAGATTGACACAAAATGACGGCTTTTGGCTGCGTTGTGGGGTTCCGTAGTTTCCGCTAGGGTATGGTATCGGCTTGTATC
Organism: Beijerinckiaceae bacterium; assembly: GCA_027346205.1. Classification (GTDB taxonomy): domain Bacteria; phylum Pseudomonadota; class Alphaproteobacteria; order Rhizobiales; family Beijerinckiaceae; genus Methylovirgula. The sequence continues at coordinate 1,058 of DAIESR010000052.1, read as the reverse complement.
CCTGACTGGGAAAAGCTAGAATTTTCCGGACCCGCGGCGCCGCAACGCGCAAACATTCGCCTGCCCAGCCTTGCGAATTCGATCGAAAAAACAGGGCCTGGGACACTCTCAAAGGAGCCAGGGCCACCCCATGGATCATCTCAAGCCACGGTTAATCCCCATGAACCGCCGCCGGCGCATTTATGAAGGCAAGGCCAAGGTCCTTTATGAGGGGCCTGAACCGGGCACGCTCATTCAACATTTTAAGGACGACGCGACAGCGTTCAACGCCAAGAAACACGAGGTGATCGACGGAAAAGGCGTTCTCAACAACCGCATTTCCGAGTTCATTTTCCAGAATCTGAACGAGATCGGCGTCCCGACCCATTTCATCCGTCGGCTCAATATGCGCGAGCAATTGATCCGAGAGGTCGAGATCGTGCCGCTCGAGGTGGTGGTCCGCAATGTCGCGGCGGGATCGCTCTCGACCCGGCTGGGGCTCGAAGAAGGCACGCAGCTGCCGCGTTCGATCATCGAATTCTATTACAAGAACGATCAGTTGAACGATCCGATGGTGTCGGAGGAGCATATCACTGCTTTCGGCTGGGCGAGCCCGCAGGAGATCGACGACATCATGGCGCTCGCCATCAGGGTCAATGATTTCCTGACCGGACTTTTCCTCGGCGTCGGCATTCGTCTTGTTGATTTCAAGATGGAATGCGGCAGGCTCTGGGAAGGCGACATGATGCGGATCGTCGTCGCCGACGAAATCTCGCCGGACTCCTGTCGGTTGTGGGACATCAAGTCCAACGATAAGCTCGATAAGGACCGGTTCCGCCGCGACATGGGCGGGCTGGTTGAAGCCTATACGGAAGTTGCGCGCCGCCTCGGCATTCTGCAGGAGAATGAGCAACCGCGCGCGTCAGGGCCCACGCTCGTGGAGCAATGAGGCGACGCTTCCGACATTGAGCGACAGCATGAAACCCGCCCGTAAGGGCGGGTTTTTGCTTCTGTCGCAGCCTCTGTTATCCTGCACCCGATGTGATGGAGCCGGAAATGGGCCTTCCTACCCGCAGTGC
>DAIESR010000050.1 GCA_027346205.1 Beijerinckiaceae bacterium | reverse complement strand
GATCGCCCTTGGCGCCCATTTCGACGGCCGATGAGGTGAGGCCTGCCGCGCCCATATCCTGAATGGCGACCACAGCGCCCGTCTTCATCAGCTCGAGACAGGCCTCGAGGAGCAGCTTTTCGGAGAAAGGATCGCCGACCTGCACGGTCGGCCGCTTTTCCTGCGCATTGTCATCGAAAGCAGCCGACGCCATGGTCGCGCCATGAATGCCATCACGCCCCGTTTTGGAGCCGAGATAGACGATCGGATTCCCGACGCCCGTCGCCGTCGCGTAGAAAATCTCGTCCTTCTTGGCGATGCCGACCGCCATGGCATTGACGAGAATATTGCCGTCATAGCCTTTATGGAAATGCGTCGAGCCGCCGACAGTCGGCACGCCGAAACTATTGCCATAGCCGCCAATGCCGGCGACCACGCCGCCGACGAGATGGCGCGTCAAAGGATGCTCGGGCGAGCCGAAACGCAAAAGATCGAGACAGGCGACCGGCCGGGCGCCCATGGTGAAGACATCCCGCAAAATGCCGCCGACGCCCGTCGCCGCACCCTGATAGGGCTCGATATAGGACGGATGATTGTGGCTCTCCATCTTGAAGACGCAGACGAGCCCATCGCCAATGTCGATCACGCCGGCATTTTCGCCGGGACCCTGGATGACCCACGGCGCCTTCGTCGGCAATTTGCGCAGATGCAAACGTGAGGATTTGTACGAGCAGTGCTCGTTCCACATCGCGGAAAAGATGCCGAGTTCGGTGAAGCTCGGCACGCGGCCGATGAGCGCCAATATGCGCTCATATTCATCCGGCTTCAGGCCATGCGCGGCGACAAGCTCTTGTGTGATGGCGGGATCGGTCGTCATAAAAACCTGTCTACCATGGCGCATGCCATAAGCACGCTAAGACTCCAAACATCACACTGCTCCACGGATAGCACGAATCCCTCCCCGAATCGGGGAGGGTGTCGCCGCAGGCGACGGGTGGGGTGATAACGGCTCTCCACCCCATCCGTCGGCGTCGCTTCGCGACGCTGCCACCTTCCCCTTCTAGGGGAAGGATGCGCAAGCGGGAGAAGGAACGCGCTTCACCCTACCGTAGCAAGACTCTCGACCAGGCTCTTGAACATCCCACGCCCATCCGTGCCGCCGACGAGTGGATCGATCAGATTTTCGGGATGCGGCATCAGGCCCAGCACGTTGAATTTTTCTGAATAGATGCCGGCAATGTCATTCACGGAACCGTTGGGATTGGCTTCGCCGCCGACACTGCCATTCACATCACAATAGCGGAAGGCGACGCGGCCCTCGCCTTCGAGCCGCGCGAGCGTTTCGGCATCCGCTTCATAATTGCCTTCGCCATGAGCGATGGCGACCTTGATCACCTGATGTTCGCGATATTGGCTGGTGAAGGCCGTGTCGGCGCGCTCGACGCGCAAATGCTGCATGCGGCAGATGAAACGCAGATCGCGGTTGCGCATCAAAACGCCGGGCAGAAGGCCGCTCTCGCACAGAATCTGAAAGCCGTTGCAAATGCCGAGCACCAGTCCACCCCGTTCCGCATGGGCGCGCACCGCATCCATGATCGGCGCGCGGCCGGCGATGGCGCCGCAGCGCAGATAATCGCCATAGGAAAAGCCGCCCGGCAGCACGACGAGATCCGTCCCTGCCGGCAGCGCATGATCGGCATGCCAGACGAAGGAAGGCTCTACACCGCTCACGGCCGCAAGCGCCCGCGCGGCATCACCTTCGCGATTCGAGCCTGGAAAGACGACGACGGCAGCCCGCAATTTTTATGTCCTTGTTCGAAACCCGGGGACAAACCCTCTCCGAGAGGGAGAGGGTGGTCGGCGAAGCCAACCGGGTGAGGAGTTAGATCCTCAGTCGGCCAATATCGCAACCCCTCATCCGGCCGCTCCGCAGCCACCTTCTCCCACGGGGAGAAGGTGCGCGCCCGACGTCACAGCCCTACTCAGGAAACTCGATCCGGTAATTTTCGATAACCAGATTGGCGAGCAGTTTTTCGCAGGCCTGCTTGGCCACGGCCTCAGCCTTGGCGCGATCCTCTTCCGCCAACTCGATCTCGAAGACCTTGCCCTGACGGACACTATCGATGCCGAAGACATCGAGTGTCTTCAAAGCGCCTTCGATGGCCTTGCCCTGCGGGTCGAGAATTCCCGATTTCAAAGTGACGATGACGCGCGCTTTCACGGCCTACCTGTCCTGATCGATGATCACGCTCAAAACCAATTGCTTGACGCATGTCCTTATCGAAAAAGTCGGTCAACTTTTTCGGGACATGCTCTAGAGCCGATCCCGATCACATGGAATCGCATCTTTGGCACATCCGATATGCTTGGATTGCGATCCATGTGATCGGGTCAAATCGGCTCTACATCAAACAATGAGAGCATGTCCTTATCGAAAAAGTCGGTCAACTTTTTCGGGACATGCTCTAGCGGCAACAGCTCTCTCATGCAATGCGCTTCATGACAGCATGAGA
>DAIESR010000046.1 GCA_027346205.1 Beijerinckiaceae bacterium | reverse complement strand
CTTTGAAGCCGGCCGCGCTCCCTGTCTCGACATCGCCGTCGAGCAGCAGATGCGAGCCGCCGGGCCCGTCGGCCTGGAAACGGACCCAGGCGGCCGCTTTGTCGGAAACCGCAAAGCCGCCGGAAAGGCCGCTCAATGTTTCGCCGCCAAGAATTGCGGTATCGGCCGACCATGCGAGCGCGAGCGGAACGCCGGAGATCATGAGATCTTCCGAGTCGAGCAGCGCGGAGGCGGCATGGGTCAGCCGCTGCATCGCCGCAGGTGCGCCAATGGGGGAGAGCAGCCGGTCGAGATCGATCTGATGCGCTTTGAGCGTGGCATTGGCGCGGGGCGTGGCACCGAGATCGAAATCGGCCGATCCGGCGAAGCTCACGGCATGTTCCTCATCGCCGAGATGCAAATCGAGATCGCGGAGCGTCGCCTTGCGCAGCTGCGCCTGCAGTGTGCCTTCGAGCCGCCAAGGCATCAGGATCTTGCCTTCGAGATGGCCCGCGAGCTTCAGCTTTCCGGCGACCAAAGGCAGAGCGAAGCCAGTCTGCGATCTTATAAAGTTCAAGCTTGCTTCGATATCGGCGCGCGGATGCTGCTTGTTTTCGTCGACGATGAGCTTGAAGGGTAGGGCATTGCCCTGTTGCGCGCCTGTGCTGAATCGAAAGGCGGTCTGCTGTCCGGCAAAGACAAGCCGCCCCTCGCCCTTGAAAGGACCAGCGAGAGAGACCGCCTGCGCGCTGAGCGAGATGTTGGTAAATCTGTAGCTCCGACCGGTTGTCGGATCGCTCAAGGCGAGCGTGCCGTTCCCGACCGAAATGCGTTCGAAACGCATGGGTCCAGAGAAATGGCGGAGCGGCGGGCCGAGCGGCAAGGCGCCATCCATGATTTTCAGGGCAACGTGGGGCCGCACGAGTTTTGCTTCGACGAAATCCACCTCGCCACGCAGCAACGGGGGCAGGGCGATTTCGAGCTGAATCTCGTCGACCTTGATTTCCGGCGGTGCGGCCGGCCCGCCGAGCTGGACATTGGCGAGCCGCAGATAGGGTGTCGGCAGCAGTTTGAGATTTATGGCGCCCCGCACCTTCACCGGCCGGCCGAGCACGTTGGAAAGCTGGGCTTCCACAAGCCCACGCTCGGCATCCCAATTGACGAAATAAGGCACCGCCAGAGCCGCGCTCAAGACGAGGATCAGGAGTACGGCCAGGATCGTCAGAGTTTCGCGCAAGATGTTCGAGCCGTTTCAGGAGGCCGGAGCATTTTCAGCAAAAGTGGATACCGCTTTTATGTCCGACGATGCTCCGGATAGATCCGATGTCTCGGCACGCCACATAACACGTGTCTAGATGGCATCACGGCCTCGATTTCGCAATCGAAGCGCATGCGCGCGACATTTAGATGGCAAATTACATGGCGAAGCCGCCAGCGTCGAGAAAGGCCTGTTCTTCCTTGGTCGTCATGCGTCCCAGCGCCAGATTGCGATGCGGGAAGCGGCCGAAGCGCGCGATAATGTCGAGATGCTCGAGGCCCGCGCGATAGGCGCCTTCGTCGCCTGCGGCGCGGCAGAGATCGAGACAGCGTTCCTGATCGGTGAGCCGTTCGGAATGCATGAAGGGCAGATAGAAGAACCGTTTCCAGGGATTTTTGAACTTCAGATCGTCGCGGCGCGCCATGGCGCGGGTCGCGACTCCATAGGCGAGGAGATCCGTCGCATAGGCATGCGGCAGGCCGCGGAACATGTTGCGCGGAAATTGATCGAGCAGAAGCAGCAGGCCGAGCATGCCTTCCGCCGCCTCTTCCCAAGCCGATAATTCGCGCCGCGCCGCGGCTTCATGCGCTGAAAGCCAGCTTTCGCGCACCTGCGCATCGAATCCGGGGTCTGGCGAAAACCAGCGCTCGGGGCCGGCCTCGTACCAGAATTTGATAACGTCTTGAGCAGTGAAATCGGGCATGGCGCGGGCCGCAAGAGAAGAGGGCTTCCTGATAGCACGGCTCGGGCCGATCAGCGAAGAGGTGGTTGCCAGCCGGCACGTTGCGATCTAAGCAACCCCGCCGGCGGGGCAGCGAGGCTATTCATCCTTCCTGCTTCAATCCCACGGCTTCGAGGGGTAAGACGTGTATTCAGCCGAAGATCTTCTTTTGCGCGACTGTGAGGAGGATGATATCCCCTCCATCACGGCGATTTATGGTCGCGCCGTGCTGACCGGCTTCGGCACTTTCGAGATCATGCCGCCCGGCGAAGCGGAAATGAAGATCAGATGGCGCCGCGCGATGATCGATCATTATCCTTTCATCGTCGCGGAAGACAATCGCAAGATCCTCGGCTTTGCTTATGCGAACGCCTATCGCATGCGCCCCGCCTATGACAATACGGTCGAGAATTCCGTCTATGTGCGCGAGGGCTTTCAAGGCCGTGGCATTGGCACGCGTCTGCTCAGCCGTCTCGTCGCGGAAGCTGCGGGCCTCGACTTCCGGCAAATGATCGCGGTGATCGGCGACAGCAATAACAAGGCGTCGATAAAACTGCATGAAAAGCTCGATTTCAAGCTGATAGGCATCATGCCTTCCGTCGGCTGGAAGCACGGGCGCTGGCTCGACACAGTGCTCATGCAACGCCCGCTTGGGCCGGGCGACAGCAAACCGGCCTAGGTTTCACGCGCTCACCTTATCGAGCCGGTCCAGCGCCTTGGCATCGAGCGTGAGTTCGGTCGCGCCTAAAATCTCGTCGAGCTGCGCGAGGTTTGTCGCGCTGACGATTGGCGCGGTGATGCCGGGCTGGGCGAGAACCCAGGCGATCGCGACTTGCGCCACCGTCGCCTGATGCCGTTCGGCGATCTTGTCCATTTCACCCAGGATATCGAGCCCGCGTGGATCGAAGAAATGTGAAATTGTGCCCGCGCGCGCCCTGCCTTCGATATCTGACGCATGGCGATATTTGCCGGTGAGAAAGCCCGCCGCCAAGGCATAATAAGAAATGACGCCGAGATTTTCTTTGATGCAGAGCTGCTGCAAGGCGCCTTCATAGAGCGAGCGGTTGACGAGGCTGTAGTTCGGCTGCAGCGCGGTGAAGCAAGGCAGGCCATTCGCTTTCGCCGCGGCCAATGCCTCGATGAGCCGTGGCGCAGTATAATTGGAGGCGCCGATCGCGCGCACTTTGCCAGACGCGAGAAGGACTGAAAAAGCTTCGAGCGTTTCGTCGAGCGGCGTTCCCGGATCATCGATATGGGCCTGATAGAGATCGATGGTATCGGTGTTGAGCCGCTTCAATGAGGCTTCGGCCGAAGCGAGAATATGCGTTTTGGACAGGCCCCTGCCTTCGGGCATGGGCATGCCGACTTTGGTCGCGATGATGATCTTGTCGCGTGCCCCGCCGCGTTTCAGCCATTTGCCGATCATTTCTTCGGATTCGCCGCCTCTATGGCCCGGAACCCAGGTCGAATAGACATCGGCGGTATCGATGCATGAAAAGCCGCGATCGATGAAGGCGGAGATGAGCGAAAGCGAGGTCGCCTCATCCGCCGTCCAGTCGAAAACATTGCCACCGAAAACGATGGGCGCGAAGGAAAGCCCCGTATTGCCGAGCGCGCGATGTTGCATGTCACCTTCCAACTAATAACAGACGGTTCTGATGAGAACCCACGCAGATCATCGTCATTGCGAGGAGCGTAGCGACGAAGCAATCCAGTCCTGTTTCTGAACATCTGGATTGCTTCGCTTTGCTCGCAATGACGCCCTACTCGCCTTGATCGTCATATTCGCGTCCTGCCCGCATTTCGCGCCCGCTCGGCTCGGATTCTAAAACAGATTCTTGTGAGACTGTTCCAAATCACGTAGCAAACCGCTTGATAAATAAGAGGGTCGCTCAGGGTGAGGGCTTTGGCAAAAGCTGCGGCTCAAACCAACCTATCTCAGTGCCTGGATGGCCGTGTCAAGCCCGGCCATGACGCGTGGAGCCATCGCAGCCTCAGTGTGGCCGCATGCGCTTTCTCCCGCGCTTTCCCCACCCAGAGTCGACAGGGGCCATCAAAAGCCCCACATTGCCTCTAATGATTCGTCTTTCGTTCTATTTGGGCATTCCCTTGGGAGGCTTGGCGCCTTGAGTGATCCTCTCTCCCGCTTCGACGAAAGCGCCGGCCGCTTCGCCGCGCCGGAGATTCGTCCGCACGGCATCGCCGCCCGCGCCGCAGCGT
>DAIESR010000024.1 GCA_027346205.1 Beijerinckiaceae bacterium | reverse complement strand
CTCGACGAATTCGTCATGCGAGCCGCCCATGTCGGGATGCTTCGATTTGCAGGCGCGCCTATAGGCAGCCTTGGTCTCATCGAAGCTTGCGCCCCGCTTGAGGCCGAGAATGTCGTAAGGATCGCGCACGCGTGGTGGTCTCCGATGTTACATCTCACTGCATTTGCTGGATCGGCGCATCGGCAGAGACGGGATATTGGATCATCGTCTTCCACGTGGCGCTCTTGCCGATCATCAGCGTGATCGACAAAGGTGCGGTCGGCTGGCCTGGATTGGGTGCCGAGCAATCGTCGATGATGATCGTGCCAGCGATGCGGGCGCCAGCCGGCACGTAGGCGGCATGGGGCGGACCGACTCTGATATCGATGGGATACGCAATCACGCCGGGACCGGGCAGAAGCTGCAAGCCGCCGCGGGCAGCTTGCGTTTGCGTGCAGGTGCCGAGCGAAATCGACCCCATCATGATGCCCATGTAGAGGTTCATTCCGGAATTGTTCTTGAGGGTGTAAGAGACCGCGGTCTTCCAGTCCCAATTCTCCTTCGTGGCGACGGCGGAGGCCTGGAGTTTGAAGCTTTCGGGAACGAGCTGCTGCTGGAGGCTTTGATCAGGGGCCGTTACCTGCGCGAAGGCCGTCGACATCACAGCGAAGAAAAAGACAAAGGCGGCGACGCGCGGCAACATATCGGTACCTCAAAGAATCTAAAGCATTGCAATAGAAAAGTCCGGTCAGGCGTCGTGGTCAAGTGGGCTCTGCCAAGAGTTGAGCCCCGCAAGACGCGAGGCTCAAATGTTTCAAAAGAACGACAGGCTTTCGCACTTGCGCTCGTCCATCAGGGCGGCAAGGCATTCGAGCTGCAGGCTCGTGATCTCCTCGGTCAGGAAACAGACGACATTCTCATAGCCTGCCTCGAAGGCCTTCAACACATCGATCGGGTCGCGCAGCAGATAGAGCGATCCGCCCGTCACTCGGTCGATCCCGAAAATATGCTCCTGCGGCGAAAGCCCGTTGGGGAAGGTAAGGACCGGGCTTTCATCCTTCACCGTCCGGCCCATGTAGCCGAGGACCCTGCCCTCCTTGGTTGCGATCGGCAAAGCGAGCCGGCCGCGGTTGACGCCCGAGCTGGCATAGCCTGCCTTCCAAGCCCGAAAGATCTCCGCATCGATGCCGAAGCCGGCCAGCGCCTCATGGGCCGGATCGAGCGTCTTGGCATAGGTCTCGGCGTCGAAACCCTGCCGCTTCTCCCGCTGGGGCTGGGGGGAAGTGTCGGAACGGTTCGGCGCTTCACCGCCCCGGCGCCCGAGAAATTTCTCGTGCAGTTCCTTCGCAGCGGCGAGAGCGCCCTTCGGATCTTTGCGCGGATGGCCGCGCATGAGCGAGACCAATTCGATCTGATCGCCACCCGCCGGGCATTTGAAGCAATTGAAGGCGCCAGTCTTGTCGCGCCCGCCGTCATCGCTGACGACGAAGCAATCGATACCCTTGCAGAAAGGACAATTGCCTTTCCACTGCCGTGGGTTCTTCTGCTTCAAACCGGGGATCGAAAGATAGGTGACGATTTCGCTCATCGACACTGCATGCTTGATTTCGTCGAAGTCTATTCTCTGTGTAGCTGTGGACATCTCAGCCTCCTCTAT
>DAIESR010000020.1 GCA_027346205.1 Beijerinckiaceae bacterium | reverse complement strand
CGGCTCAAATACCCGCTTCTGCTCTCCGCCGGAAACAGCCAGGGACTCGCCGCAGCGGGCGGGTCGACCGTTTCGAGCAAGCCGCGATAGAAGGCCATCGCCTGCCGCGCCGGTTCTGAAAGCGGCACCAGGCGTTCGCGTCCGCCCTTGCCGCGAATGAGGATCAAAGGCTCGCGGCGCCGCGCCGTCGTTTTCGGCAGGCTCACGAGTTCGGACACGCGCAAGCCGGTCGCATAGAGAAGTTCGAGCAGGCAGGCCGTGCGGGCGGCCGTGAGTTGGGCGCGCCGATCGCCGGTGGCGGCATCCACGGGAACCCTCGCTGCATCGAGCAGGCGCTCGACTTCTTCGGCAGACAGGATTTTCGGCAGTCGTGGAGCCTGTCGCGGACCTTCAAGGATCGCCGCTGGATCGTCTTTCCGATAGCCTTCGGCAGCGAGAAAGCGATGGAACTGGCGGATCGCCGAAAGCCGTCTGGCGCTCGTCGTCGTCGCAAAGCCGCGCGCTTGCAGATCGCAGAGATAGGCTCTGATGGCCTCGGTCTCGACGTCGAGCATGCTCTTGCCCGCTGTGCCGAGGGCGCCGCGATAATCGGCGAGGTCGCGCCGATAGGCTTCCAGCGTATTCGCTGAGGCGCCGCGCTCCGCCGCCATCATCTCCAGAAAGGCGTCGACGCCACGGTCCTTTGCAGGCAAGCCGAAATTCCTTAACGGTTGAGCCGCGCGGCCGGAATCGTCTCGATGATCTGATGCGGCTGCGGCTGGACGAAGGTCACCAGCGCGAGCATTCCGAGATAGACGAATGCGGCCAGGGCGCCGAGCGTCAAAAGGAAACGAAAAAGGCTTGGCACGCCGGTCTCCTCACCGAATCGGTAGCATTATAGTGAAAAATGCCGGTGTCCGAGGCAGAGAGCGCCAGCTTTTGTGCGAAGGGGTTAAATCTCTGCCTTTGGCGTGTTACATCACCATCATGAGCGGTGAAATAATGGCTGTCGAGGAAGCAAGCGAGGGGCCCGCGCGCGATGCCCGAGCTACGGCGCTGGTCGCGGCGCTGGACGGCCGCTCGATCGTCCTCGTCGGTCTCATGGGCTCGGGCAAAACCGCGATTGGCCGGCGGCTGGCGCAGAGACTCGGGCTCGAATTCGTCGATTCCGATACGGAGATCGAATGGGCAGCCGGAATGACCATTCCGGAAATCTTTTCGCGTTACGGCGAGCTTTATTTCCGTGATGGCGAGCGCCGGGTAATGGCCCGGCTGCTGGCGGATGGGCCGCGCGTCATCGCAACGGGCGGCGGCGCCTTCATGAATGCCGAGACACGCGCGCGAATCGCCGAATCGGGTGTCTCGCTCTGGCTCAAGGGCGATCTCGACGTGCTTTGGCGCCGTGTGCGCAAAAGGACGCATCGGCCGCTGTTGCAAAATCCCAATCCGGAGGCAACGCTGAAAAAGCTCATGGACGAGCGTTATCCGATCTATGCCGAGGCTGATGTGACGGTAATTTCGCAGGAAGGGCCGCATGAGGCGGTGGTCGAGGATGCGCTCTTCGGTCTGGAAGGCCATTTGTCCTCCGAGTCGCAGCGGGCCGGCGCGGCCGAGACGCAGACGGCCTTTTTTGAGCGGGTCACGGTGGATCTTGGCGAGCGTAGCTATGACATCTGGATCGGCGAAGGCCTCATCGCGCAGGCCGGCGCCCATATCGGCCGCGTGGCCCCAGGCGCTGCGGCGGCGATC
>DAIESR010000238.1 GCA_027346205.1 Beijerinckiaceae bacterium | reverse complement strand
ACTTTTCCGGAACAGGCTCTCGTGCGCGTCAGGAAAGTCCATCAAGCGATGAATATCTACGCCGAATTTCACTCCCGCGTCGCGACGCTCCTGAGCGGGTTGGTCGAAGCCGGCCGGTTGCCGGCGGACCTGGATCTCGGCCGCTTCGTCGTCGAGCCGCCGCGCGATCCGGCGCATGGTGATCTCGCGATCAATGCGGCCATGGTCTATGCGAAAGAGGCGAAGGCTACCTTCGGCAATCCGCGCCAACTCGCGACCGAACTCGCGGCGGCGCTGGTCGAATATGATGATGTCGCGCAGGCGGAAGTCGCGGGGCCCGGCTTTCTGAATGTTCGCTTGAAGCCCTCGGTCTTCGGCGAAATCTTGAAGGCGGCGCTGCGTGAAGGCGAACGCTTCGGTGCCGGGCTCGGCGGTGCCACGCTGCAAAAGATCAATGTCGAATATGTCTCGGCTAATCCGACCGGCCCCATGCATGTGGGGCATGGTCGTGGCGCCGTCTTCGGCGATGCGCTCGCTAACCTCCTCGCCTGTGCCGGCCATGACGTGGCCCGGGAATATTACATCAACGATGCCGGTGCGCAGGTCGATGTGCTGGCGCGCTCCGCCTATCTGCGCTACCGCGAAGCGCTCGGCGAGACGATCGGGGCGATTCCCGAAGGGCTCTACCCGGGCGATTATCTGAAGCCGGTCGGCGCCGCGCTCGCCGTGGAATTCGGCGATTCGCTCCTCGACCGGCCCGAAAGCGAATGGCTCGACGTCGTCCGCAGCGCCGCGATCGGCGGCATGATGGAAATGATCCGTGCCGATCTCGCCGCGCTTGGCATCGCCCATGACGTCTTCTTCTCCGAGCGCACTCTGACGACGAGCGGCGAAGGCGATCGGGTCGCAGAGGCGATCGGAGAATTGCGCGCCAAGGGCCTCGTCTATGAAGGCCGGCTGGCGCCGCCTAAAGGACAAGCCATCGAGGACTGGGAGGATCGCGAGCAGATCCTCTTCAAATCCACCGATTTCGGCGACGATGTCGATCGGCCGCTGATGAAATCCGATGGCAGCTATACTTATTTTGCTTCCGACATCGCCTATCACAAATCCAAGATCGATCGCGGTTTTGAAATATTGATCGATGTCTGGGGTGCCGATCACGGCGGCTATGTCAAGCGGATGCAGGCTGCCGTCGCCGCTCTTTCGTCCGGAAGCGCGGTGCTCGACGTCAAGCTATGCCAGCTCGTCAAATTGATGCGCGGCGGCGAGCCGGTCAAAATGTCGAAGCGGGCCGGGGATTTCGTGACTTTGCGGGATGTCGTCGACGAAGTCGGCGTCGACGCCGTGCGCTTTATGATGCTCTTCCGCAAGAATGATGCGCCGCTCGAATTCGATCTCGCCCGTGTCATCGAGCAATCGAAAGACAATCCAGTATTTTATGTGCAATATGCACATGCACGCGGAAAATCTGCTATACGTCAAGCACTTGCCACTATTTCTGGCATTGATTTATCAATTGGAGCACTGGCGGCCGCGGACCTTTCCTTGCTGGTCGATGAAGGCGAGATGGGCCTCGTCCGACTGGTCGGGCAATATCCGCGTGTAATCGAGGCCGCCGCTGCGGCACATGAGCCGCATCGTGTTGCGTTTTATCTGCATGAGCTTGCCTCTTTTCTGCATTCTCATTGGACGCGCGGCAAAGATCAGCCACAATTACGCTTTGTTAATGAAGATCGTAGAGATTTAACAATAGCTCGGCTCGCTCTTGTAACGGCCGTGACGTCCGTGTTGGCGGCGGGATTGACAATCCTTGGCGTCGATGCGCCGGACGAAATGCGTTGATGGCGTCAAGCTCGGCGGTCAAGGTTGCGGGACGGGCGGGATCTCGAAGGAAGTAGATGACGCGAGGTGCAGTGTGCCGTCGTGCCATATTCAAGAGACTCGAGAGCCGACAGCAGGTCGTGGAGCTGGTTCCGAAGCTAGAGCATGTTCCGGAAAAGTTGACCGACTTTTCCGACGAGAACATGCTCCAGCTCTTTGCTTTTGAGCGCGTTCTCATCGATCGGATGATTCCATCCGATCGGAACGCGCTCCAGCCAATGTATGGGCTTTTGCCCTTGATTCATGACGATTCATGGCCGCGGATCGCTGGCTTGATCTGCGGCGTGTTTCGATCGGATGTTTGAATGCCGGTCTTTGCGATGCGCAAAGTGTCGGTTCTCGAGGGGCGGGGCGACTGAATCAAATGTGCAGTCGATGACATATTCATGTCGCGGCTCCGGCCCGTGTCGAGGTGAATGTTATGAGTGAGCCCGTCGCTAAGCAACGTCCTATGATTGATCTCGACGAGTTTGAACGGCGGCTACGGCGGCCGGCGCCCTCGTCACCTCCCCGTAATAGCGACCCGCTCGCCGAACTCGCACGCCTCGTCGGCGGTGAGAAAGATCCATACGAAGACGTATTTCAGAACGAATTCGAGGATGTCGGCGCGCGTCAACCCAGGCAGGCGGAAGCCGGTCCCGCGGCCGCAGCTCCAGAGCGGCCAACGCGCGCCGGGGGCACACAGGAATGGACGCGGGCGCAGGAACCCGTGCTCGCATGGCCGGATCCGGGTCCGGCTGCGGGGCCGGCTCCAGGGCAGCAGGCGGCCCCTCGCACGCGCGCTCCGGGGCT
>DAIESR010000237.1 GCA_027346205.1 Beijerinckiaceae bacterium | reverse complement strand
TTCTCCGCCCCACCGGCCTTTTCCGCCCCCTATGGTGGGGCGGATGAGGATTTCGCCGCACGGCTCTTCGCCGAGGTGGAGCTTGCGCCGGATGCCGAAGCGCGCATCGACGGCCTTGCCACGCAGCTTCTCGAAAAGCTTCGGGCCGCACCGCACCGGCTCGGCGCCATCGAGGATTTTCTGCGCGAATATTCCCTGTCGACGGAGGAGGGCCTCGCGCTGATGGTTCTCGCCGAAGCGCTGCTGCGGGTTCCAGATGATGCGACCGCCGACCGGCTGATCGAAGACAAGCTCACGCAACCCGCCTGGGCCGCACATGCCACAACATCCGACGCCTTGCTGGTGCAGGCTTCGGCTTGGGCCCTGGGCCTCACCGCGCGGAATTATCCGAAAAGCCAGGCGGAAACGTCCTTCGGCCTCGTCGGCTCCCTGGCGCGGCGGATCGGCATGGGCGCCGTGCGGCATGCGGCGCGCCAGGCGATGCAGATCCTCGGCGCTCAATTCGTTCTCGGCCGCACGATCGAGGATGCGCTGCATCGCGCCGAGCATGATCATAGCGGCGCGAGCTATTCCTTCGACATGCTGGGCGAAGGCGCGCGCACGGCCTCTGATTCAGACGCCTATTTCGCCGCCTATGCCCGTGCGATCGAGGCGCTGGGCGCGCGCGCCACGCGGTTTGCGGCACGGCCAGCAATTTCCATCAAGCTTTCGGCCCTGCATCCGCGCTTCGAAGCCATGTCCCGCATGCGGGTCATGACCGAACTCGTGCCCCGGCTGGCGCGCCTCATTGCATTGGCGCAAGCGGCTGATATTGCCGTGACGATCGATGCCGAAGAGGCTGACCGGCTCGAATTGACGCTCGATGTCTTTGAGGCTGTCTGCAAGGCGCCGGAACTTGCTGGCTGGCCCGGCCTTGGGCTTGCCGTGCAAGCCTATCAGAAACGCGCGCAAACCGTACTCGATCACATCTTCGCTTTGGCGCATCATTATGATCGGCGGTTTTCGGTCCGGCTCGTCAAATGCGCCTATTGGGACACGGAGATCAAGCACGCGCAAGAGCGCGGCCTTGCGGATTATCCGGTCTTCAGCCGCAAAGCGATGAGCGATCTCAACTATCTCGTCTGCGCGCAAAAGCTGCTCGATGCGCGTGGAACAATCTTTCCGCAATTTGCGACCCACAATGCCTTGACCGTCGCAAGCGTGATCGAACGCGCCGGCGATAGCGATGGCTTCGAGTTCCAGCGCCTGCATGGCATGGGCGCTGAACTTTACCATGTTCTGCACGAGGCCAAGCCGCAGATCGCTTGCCGGATCTATGCGCCGGTCGGCGCCTATCGCGATCTCCTCGCCTATCTGGTGCGGCGACTTTTGGAGAATGGCGCCAATTCCTCTTTTGTGGCGAAAGCGCGCAATCCTGCTATTCCCATCGCAACTCTCTTGCGCCGGCCCCAGGCGCTGATCGGCACGCCCGCGGCGGCGCGCACGCCCAAACTGCCATTGCCGGAAGATCTTCATGCGCCGGAGCGCAAGCTCGCGCATGGTTTGGAATTTGGCGAAAACCGCGCGGTGCGAGCCTGCCTCACCGCGATCGCCGCGGTGACACAACCCGCAACATCGGCACCACTCATCAATGGCAAAGAGCAGCAGGGATCGGCGCGTGAGGTGATCTCCCCGATCGACGAAAGCGTGGTCGGCTATGTCATCGAGGCAAGCCCGGCACGCGTTCCAGAGACGATGGCCGCCGCCACCGCAGGTTTTCACCTCTGGTCGCGGACCAAGGTCGAAACGCGCGCAAAAAATCTCGAAGCAATGGCCGATCTTTTGGAGCAGGAAGCGCCGCGCTTTCTCAGCCTTTTGCAGAATGAAGGTGGCAAGACGCTCGACGATGCGATCGCAGAATGGCGCGAGGCGGTGGATTATTGCCGCTATTATGCGGCACAGGCGCAGCATTTCTGCGCGGCACCCGAAATTTTGGCCGGCCCGACCGGCGAAGACAATCGGCTTGAAGTTTTGGGCCGCGGCGTGTTCGTCTGCATCAGCCCTTGGAATTTTCCGTTGGCGATCTTTCTCGGCCAGATCGCCGCGGCACTCGTGACAGGCAATAGCGTCATCGCCAAGCCAGCCGAGCAGACGCCGCTCATCGCGGCGGAAACCGTCCGCGCTCTCCACCGCTGCGGTGTCCCCGCCTCGGCCCTGCATCTTCTGCCGGGAGATGGCGCGCTCGGCGCAGCGCTCGTTGCAGATCCGCAAGTCGCCGGTGTCGTCTTCACCGGCTCGACTGAAGTCGCCTGGCACATCAATCGCGCCCTCGCAGCGAAGAATGGACCTATCGTGCCGCTCATCGCCGAGACCGGCGGCATCAATGCGATGATCGTCGATGCGACGGCTCTGCCCGAGCAGGTCACCGATGATGTGATCGCCTCCGCATTCCGATCGGCCGGACAGCGCTGCTCCGCGCTGCGCCTTCTCTGCCTGCAAGAAGATGTCGCGGATCAGATGATCGCCATGATCAATGGCGCGGCGCGCGAGCTTGCGATCGGCGATCCACGCGACATCGCAACCCATATCGGCCCCGTGATCGATGCCCCGGCCAAGGAAAGCCT
>DAIESR010000236.1 GCA_027346205.1 Beijerinckiaceae bacterium | reverse complement strand
GCTTTTCCGGACAAACGCATGAGCTTCATTCGGCGCTTTGCCTCATGCGCGAGGGGTCCATGCTGTTCGAGACTGTTACAACGGCGCGGCTCACCTGTCGAACTTTGACCAGACGCTTCGTCGATCGCTATATGGAAGCAGCTGGCGATGATGTGTTGGCAAGTGTCGGCGCTTATCAAGCCGAGGGTCTCGGCATGCATCTCTTCGAGAAGATCGAGGGCGATCATGCGACCATTCTTGGATTGCCGCTCCTATCTCTGCTCGTCTTCCTTCGGCGTGAAGGCAGTCTTGTGGGATGAGCACGCCGCAAGATCATGCGTCCCGTGCCTTTGTCATTGGCTGGCCAATTTCGCATTCGCGGTCGCCGTTGATCCATAATTACTGGCTGAAGACGCTTGGGCTTTCCGGCTCTTATGAGCGTATCGCCGTGCGCCCGGAAGCACTGGCAGAATTTCTCACGACTTTCCCGCATCAGGGCTTCATCGGCGGCAATGTCACCTTGCCGCATAAAGAAATGGCCTATGGGTTTTGCGCGCAAACCACGGCAGGCGCACAACGTCTACAAGCTGTGAATACTTTGTGGATGGATGCGGGAAAACTCTGTGGAGACAATACGGACATTGCAGGTTTTCTCGCCTCTCTCGATGAAGATGCTCCAAATTGGGCAGATCGCTGTGAAAAAGTCGTCGTGATCGGTGCTGGTGGCGCGGCGCGTGCCATCGTCTATGCGCTGATGATGCGCTGTCATCCGCAGATCACGCTAATCAATCGCAGTCGATCGCGCGGTCAGAATCTGATTGAATTGGTGCATGGGATTGATCCCGATCAGCGCATCGAGCTTCATGATTTTTCAGCTTTGCCGCGGTGCCTCGAAAGAGCTGATCTTGTCGTCAATACGACTTCGCTCGGCATGGCCAATCAGCCGCCGCTTGCAATCGATCTCGCGCCATTGCCCGATCATGCGGTGGTCGCCGACATCGTCTATGTGCCGCTCGAAACGGAGCTTTTGAGAGCAGCGCGCGCCCGCGGCCTTGCGACATCGGGGGGGCTGGGCATGCTTCTTCATCAAGCAGTACCCGGATTCGAGCGATGGTTCGGGCAAAGGCCTATGGTGACATCGGAGCTTCGGGCGCTCATTGCGCGCGATATTTCGGGCGCAGGCTGATGTTCGTTCTCGGCCTCACCGGTTCGATCGGCATGGGCAAATCGACGACTGCGGACATGTTTCGCGCCGCTGGCATCGCTGTCCATGATTCGGACGCGACCGTCCATGCACTTTATCGAGGTGCCGCGGCACCGCTGATCGAGGCGGAATTTCCGGGCACTGTGAAAGAGGGGGTTGTCGATCGCACGGCTTTGGGAGCCCAAGTTCTCGCTAATTCGGATGCTATCAAACGGCTCGAGGCGATCGTCCATCCGCTGGTGCGCGCCTCACGCAATGCTTTCATTGCCGAAGCGCAGGCGCGAGGCGACAGACTCGTCGTGGTCGATATACCCTTGTTGTTCGAAACCGGCGCTCAGGACGATGTCGATGCCGTTCTTCTCGTCACCGCGCCGGAAGCGGTGCAAAAGCAACGGCTCGCCACGCGTCCGGGGATGACCTCTGAAAAGCTCGCGGCGATAATGGCGAAGCAGATGCCGGATGCGGAAAAGCAGCGCCACGCCGATTTTCTCATCGACACGAGTGGCACTCTTGCCGAGACCGAACGGCAGGTGCGTGGCTTATTGGACAAGATCCTCAACGGAGAGCTGTCAGTGGAGACAGGCCCGAAGGACTGAAGCGAACCATGCGCGAGATCGTGCTAGATACGGAGACGACAGGCCTCGATCCGGCAGCGGGCCACAGGATCATCGAGATCGGCTGTGTCGAGCTGTTCAATATGATCCCGACGGGTCAGACGTATCACGTCTATCTCGATCCGGAACGCGACATGCCGGAAGAGGCTTTTCGCGTCCACGGCATTTCGGCTGCATTTCTCGCTGGCAAGCCGAAATTCGTTGAAATTGTCGAGGCTTTTCTCGTCTTTCTCGGTGATGCGCCGCTCATCGCGCATAATGCCGAATTCGACATGCGCTTCATCAATGCCGAACTCGCGGCGCAGGGCATTGCGGCGATCGCGACAGAGCGGGTGATCGATACTCTGGTACTGGCACGCCGGCGCTATCCGGGGGCCGCCAACAGCCTTGATGCGCTTTGCCAGCGCTATGGCATAGATCTCAGCCGCCGGAGCAAGCATGGCGCTTTGCTCGACGCCGAAATTCTCGCCGAAGTTTATGCTGAATTGCTGGGGGGTCGTCAGGCCAGCCTATCGCTTGATCCTACCGCGATGGAACGTGCATTGGACCCAGCGACGGCACATCGAACGCGCGGCGAAGTGCTGGCGCCGCTTTTGACGGCGGGGGAACTGTCGGCACATGCCACTTTCATCAAAAGCCTGGGTCCGAAAGCTTTGTGGCGGCATATGCTGCCGCCACAGAAATCCGAAGTCGATCCGGCGGTATAAATCAGGCCGACGCGGTCGGCATGCCTTCGCCTTGCTGCGCGGCCAATTCCTCGAGCCGCCGTCGATAAAGGCTGGCGAAATCGATGGGATCGATATAGAGCGGCGGGAAGCCGCCGCTGCGCACGGCTTCGGCGACGATCTGCCGGGCAAAGGGGAAGAGAAGCCGGGGGCATTCGATCATGACGATCGGATGCATTTCATTTTGCGGAATATTCACGAGCCGAAAAAGGCCCGCATAATTCAGCTCGAACTTGAACAGAATGTCGGCCCCTTCGCCGGCCGAGCCTTCGAGCAGCAGTTCGACTTCAAAATCGTTCTCCGCCATCTGGCGCACATTGACATTTACCTGAATGGAAATGTTCGGCGCCGCGGCTTGCGGCCCTAGAGAACGTGGTGCATTCGGATTTTCGAAGGAGAAATCCTTCGTGTATTGCACCATGGCATTGAGCGCCGGCGCATTGTCGGCCGCAGCGCTGCCGTTCCCCTCGGCCATGTAATCACTCCTGTCGAATCCCGTCGAATTTGGTCAAACGCCGACCATGCGGCCCAGCGAAAATCCGTGGCTGCGGGTAGCATGGATGATCCCAGCGGACAAGCGTGCACGGAAAGCAATCTCAGCTGCGGTCATTCTCGTCGAGATGCCGCCATTCGCGGGGCGAGAGTTCGAGCACATCGTCTTTCTTGGCATTTCCGGCGACTCGATCGCCGGACAGCCACCAGGCCTGTGCGGCGCGGGCGACGAGCACGAGTCCGACACTATCTGAGACAAAGCCGGGAATGATGAGAAGAACGGCCCCCAATGCCGCGGACAGGCCGGCGCGCAGGCGTTCAGGCATGAACCAGCCAGTTTCGCCGCCAGTGTTCAGCATGGCGAGGAGATTCTGCCGCGCGGCAGCTCCCAGCCGATGCAGCAGAAAGACGCCGGCAAAGCTTGTGACGAGTGTGGCGATGATCGCGCCATGAAGCCCGATCGTATTGGCGACGAGGCTGAATGCGATGAATTCACTGAAGAGCCATAGGCCAAGGCCAGAAAATACTATCAAGATCAGCGGCATTAATTTTATCCCAACCAATGTTCAAGCCTGTTTCAGGCTCGGGCAAGGAGTGCGGCTTGGCTGCGGCATTGTGGCAAAGCGCTCGGACAGTCTTGATATAAGCCTGATTGCGCGGATTGCCCGGAATACCGGGCGGATATGTAAATCCGCGCCGCTGGCGCCATGGGTGTTCCGCTCTCCCGCCGACACCTTATATATGTTACAAGCCAAACAAACCCCCAACAGAGAATTTGCGAGATCTTCATGCACGACCCGCTCGACGCTTCGGTGATCATCTTCGCGCTCCTCGCAATTTTCATCGTCTGGAAGTTGCGCTCCGTGCTAGGCACCCGCACGGGCAATGAGAAGCAGCCGCCCGCCAACATGGCTTTCCGAGGCACTGCGGGAACGAATGATAATAAGGTCGTCCGCCTGCCCGGCGCCGCTGAAGAGGCGCGGCCGGCGCCTAACCAGATGACGCCGCAGCCTTTGGACCGATGGAAGGGCTATGCCGAACCGGGCTCGAACATTGCGACCGGTCTCGACGCCATTGCCGAGGTCGATCCGAGCTTTGCTCCCGAAAGCTTCATCGGCGGCGCGAAAATGGCCTATGAGATGATCGTGACGGCTTTCGCGGCCGGCGATCGTCAGACCCTGCAAAATCTTCTGGAACAAGAGGTCTATGAGAGCTTCGCTGCTGCCATTACGGCGCGTGAAAGCCGTGGCGAAACCATGAAGACGACATTGGTCTCGATCGACAAAGTGAACCTTGAAGAGGCGAGCCTGCGCAACACAATCGCACAGATCACCCTGCGCTTCGCATCCAAATTGCTCAGCGCGACCGAGAATGCGGAAGGTGTCACGATCGAAGGCAGCCCCGAGCGGATCGTCGACATGATCGACATTTGGACCTTTGCGCGCGATATGCAGTCGCGCGATCCGAATTGGAAGCTCATCGCCACTCAGACCGGCCATTGAGGCCCGTCACGGTCGGTGAGCGCCAAACGATCCCGTGCGGAGGGGGAACGGATGAGCGCGTCACCTGCCTTGGCCGCGCCGCCCGAGGTGGCGCTATCGGCTAGGCTTCAGCCGCTGCATTTTGCCGATCTCGTCGGTTTTGCGCAGGATGATCATTTCGCTGCCTTCACGCTTTTTGCGCTGCATGCCGACGCAATTCTGAGCGATTGCGCTCCGCTGCGGCCGGCCCTGCGGCCGAGCGCAGCATTTCACGCCGTTTGCCGGCGCGCGCTCGACGAGCCGCCGCAAAACGCCTTGGCGGCGCGCCGCTTCTTCGAAGAGAATTTTGCGCCCTTTCGTGTGTTGCCGCTAACGCCGGCGGGCGCTGGATCTGGCTTCGTCACCGGCTATTACGAGCCCATCGTTGCCGGATCTCTGACACGATCGTCGCAATTCACGGCGCCGATCTTGAGCCGTCCCGCCGATCTCGTGACTCTGGCCTCGGGCGAGACGGAGCCTGGGCTCGCCGCCGGATTGAGCGCCGCCCGGCTTCTGCCCGATGGTAGTCATGCTGCCTATCCTGATCGGGCCGCCATAGAGAGTGGCGCCATTGCGGGCCATGCGCAACCACTCGTCTGGCTCGCCGATTCCGTCGAAGTCTTTTTCGCGCAGGTTCAAGGTTCGCTGCGAGTCGTGTTGCCCGATGGGCGGCAGCTCCGCTTCACCTATGCCGGCCGCAATGGTCACCCCTACACTTCAATTGGCCGGCTGCTGGTCGATGCGGGCGAGATCCCCCGTGAGGATATGGGTCTCGAGCGTGTGAAGACCTGGATCAGGGAACGCGGGCAGGCGCCGGGCGAGGCTGGTGCTGCACTCATGTTGCGCAATAAATCCTATGTATTTTTTGCGCAAAAGACCGGACTGGCGGATGCGGATGGGCCGATCGGCGGCGCGGGTCTCAGCCTTTCGCCCTTGCGTTCCATCGCCGTCGATCGCGGCATCTGGTGCTATGGGCTGCCATTCTGGCTCGCCGGTGAGCTGCCTTGGCGGACGGATTCTTCAATGCCGTTTCGACGCCTGATGATCGCCGGGGATACGGGTTCGGCTATTGTCGGGCCCGCGCGGGCCGATATTTTCTTTGGGAGCGGTGCTGCGGCAGGCCGGCGGGCGGGCAGCATCAGGCACGATTGCGACTTTATCGTTCTGCTGCCGCGCCGTGACGGGGAGGTCGGACAGGAATGAAGAACAATGCCGCGTCGCCTGGCCGCAGTCGCTTGCGGCGCCTGAACGATGAAGAAATCGCGCTTTGGCTCACTGTCACGCGCAGTGTGACGCCACGGCCCGATAGCGTCCTGCCCAAGCCGGTGAATCCGCCGGTGCCGGAGAAGGTTCCCGAACCTTCGCCGAGTCCGTATGTTGCGCAGCAAATCCCGCCGGAACCACGGCGCGCTGCCGCGCTGCCACGCCTTGCGCCGCTCGATCGTCGTTTGAAGCAGCGGTTGACGCGCGGCCAGATCTCCGTCGATGCGGCGATTGATTTGCACGGGCTGCATCAGCAAGAGGCACATTCAGCCCTCTATCGTTTTCTCCTGCGCGCGCAAATCGATGGCGCGAAACTCGTGCTCGTCGTCACCGGCAAGGGCGAGGGCCGCATGGCGGACGACTATTCCGGTGGCGGCGTCTTGCGCCGCAGCGTGCCGCTTTGGCTGCGGGCATCGGACTGGCGCGGCTTGGTGGTCGGGTTCGAGGAGGCATCGCGGCCGCATGGCGGCGCGGGGGCACTTTATGTTCGGCTGCGCCGGCGCGATCGCTTCGAACGTTCGCCCTGGTGAGGCGGCCCCGGCATGGTGCCGCTGCGCCGAAGCGAAGGGCCGAGCCTCGCTTCCAACTTTTCAGAGCATGTTTTCTCAGCACCAGCAATTCTAAGTCGTTTTCCTTCCTGATTTCACGCTCCTATTGGTTTTTCGATTTCG
>DAIESR010000234.1 GCA_027346205.1 Beijerinckiaceae bacterium | reverse complement strand
TGGACGGCGCTCGGCTTCTTCGTTGCCGCCGCCATCACGGATTTTCTCGACGGCTATCTCGCCCGCGCCTTGTCGCAGCAATCCTCGCTCGGCCGCATGCTGGACCCGATCGCCGACAAGCTGCTCGTCTCTGCCGCGCTCTTGATGCTGGTGGCGGATCGCTCGATCACGAGCTATTCGCTCTGGGCGGCGATCGTCATCCTCTGCCGCGAGATTCTGGTTTCCGGCCTGCGGGAATTTCTTGCCGAGCTGAAGGTTTCCGTGCCGGTCAGCAGGCTCGCCAAATGGAAGACCTTCGTCCAGCTCCTCGCCGTCGGCTTTCTCATCGCTGGCTCGGCCGGGGAAAAAGTGCTCCCGGGCACGATCGACATCGGGCTCGCGCTCTTATGGCTCGCAGCCCTACTGACACTTTACACCGGCTGGGACTATCTGAAGGCGGGGATCAAACATACGTTGACGGAGATTGAGCAGGAATGAGAGCGCTATATTTTGCTTGGGTGCGTGAGCGCGTCGGCCTCGCCGAGGAGGAGATCGCCCCGCCGGAGACGGTGAAGACCGTCGCCGATCTCGTCGCTTGGCTGAAGGGACGCGGTGAAAATTACGAGGCGGCCTTCGCCAATGAGATGACGGTGCGCGCGGCGCTCGACCGTGCGCATGTGAAACCCGACGCACTGATCGCCACCGCACGGGAGATCGCCTTCTTTCCGCCGATGACCGGTGGTTGAGAAGCCGGAAGCTTGACGGAGCCCGAACCATGCCGCTGACGATTCTGCGGGTGCAAAAGGAGCCTTTCGACACTGCCGTCGAGACAGCGCCTCTCATGGCAGGGCGCGGCGACATCGGCGCTGTGGTGACATTCACCGGCCTCTGCCGTGACGATGGTGGAAGCCTCGCCGCGCTCGAAATCGAACATTATCCCGGCATGGCCGAGGAGGAGATCGGCCGCGTCGTCGCTGACGCCTGCGCGCGCTGGCCGCTCGAAGGCGTGCTCGTCATCCATCGCTGCGGCGTGATCCGGCCGGGCGAGCCCATTGTGCTTGTCGCGACGACGAGTCTGCATCGCCGCGAAGCCTTTGCCGCGGCGGAATTTCTGATGGATTATTTGAAGACCCGCGCGCCCTTTTGGAAGAAGCAGCATGGCGACGGTCCGCAGAGTGGCGACTGGGTCGAGGCCAAAGCGGCGGACGATGCCGCGGCGGAGAAATGGGGCGGCTGAACCGCCGGCACATATTCTGCCTGATGTCATGACACCGCTGGCTCTAGTTTTCCTTCGTCCATGCCATTTTCGCTCTCAGACCTCGACCCTGGCCTCGCCGCTTTCGGCGCTCTGCTGGAACGCGAATATAGCCGCCCTTTGGCCGATTGGCGCGATTGTGAGCGCTTCACCGAGCGCGAAAGCTTGCAGATCTCCTGCGCGCTCGGCCTTTTGCTGAAAGAGTCCATCGCGGATGTCGTGCCGCGATTGGCAGACGAAATCGAGGGGAGCGAGACGGGCGGGCGATATAAATGGCTTTTGAGCGATGCGAAAATCGCCGCTCCGGCGTGGGAAGGAAGCTGGCAATGGCAGCTTCTCGCCGAGATAGACAATGCCAGCAAATCATCCTCGGGTTAGATGATGACGCCGTCCGACCCGCGGCTTTATCTGCTGACGATCCGCTATGAGCGCGATTTCTTCGCGGTCCTCGCCGGACATTTTCAGGAATTTTTATGTGAACGCCCGGGCCTCGCCCCATGCGAAGACATCGCGGCAGTGGCTGAATGTCTGCGCCATGTGCCGGGCCTGCGGCCGGCGAGCCCCGCCTTCATCGCCGGGACGCTTTTGCTGATTACTAAGCTGGGACCAAAGGGCTTTTGCGCCTGGTGCGAGGAGCGCATCGACGCCAAGGACGATGACGTCGCATAAAGCCATAGGCCCGGGTGCTGCCTCAATCCGGCAGGCAGCGCCGAGTGCGCTCTCTACACAGTGCCCGCCGCCGAGATCGCGTGGCAGCAACGGATCATGATTGCCGGCGATCCAGATCCATTCGCGACGGCTTTGCAGAGTGGCGAGCGTGGCACGGTCCTTGGTGAGAAGGCGGTCACCGCCTTCTCCCGCAAGTGGGAAAAGGAGAACCCAAAAGAAAAGCGCCGGACGGTGAGCCGCCCGGCGCTGGAAATATCCGCCTTTATGAGGCTCCGAGGATCAGAAGAACCAAGCCGTGCCGAGCGCGAAGGTATCTTCTTGCATATTACCGCCGCTCTGGTTCTTCGAGATCGTATGCGTATATTCGCCCTGCAGCGCCATCCAGGTCGTCAGCTGATAGCGAGCGAACCCGACGAAGGACTCGTTCGACCGCAGCAGGAAGGGATTATAGAAGGTCAGGACATCGAAGGAATTCGATTCCAAAGCGCTGATGCCCCAGCTGCCGCCGATCGTGAAGTTCTTGTAGAACGTATACTGGCCCTGGACATAGCCGCCATAGCTCTTGCGGGCCTGGCCGTTAGGCGAGAAGCCATCGAAGAAGAGGCCTGTCGTGCCGAGGCCGGAGCCATAATAGCCATAGCCGACGAGGCTGAATCCATAGAAGTCGGCCCGGCCGAATCCGTCGATGCCCACGCTTTGGGCTTTGGCGCCAGCACCCTGGAAGAAGGTGGCTGCTTCGAGTCTATGCTGTTGCCAGATGCCGGCGGTCGACAAGGTCAGCTTGAGGTCCGGGCTGACGTTGCCGACATATTTCAAGCGACCCTGGACCATGGGCGTATCCTGGCCCGTATACACGCCCGAGAAGGGAGCCGCCAAATTCACAGCCGTGTTGAGCGGCGAGAAAGCGCCGATCGTGGCGGTGAAGCCATTGTAATCCGGCGTCGTATAGCTGACGCCCGGCAGCCAGTCAGCATAGACATAGCCGAGGCCGATACGGCCGAGTGTCGTATTGCCATTGCCGGTGATCGTACCTGGGGCCGAACCGACACCCAACAGGGTCGCGTCGTTCAAGATCGCGTCGCCGCCGAAGAGACCGAGATCGCGGCCGATCTTGAATGTGCCGACGGTGGGCGTTCCGACGGTGCCGAAGATCTGGCGAAGATCAATGCCGGGCGTGCCGAGGGCGCTCGCGAAACCACCGCTATTGGCGCCCAATGCACCCCAGCCGACATTATTGCCGCCGGTATAGGCGCCGATCGTGAAGCCGAGGTCATAGCCCATCTGGTTGGTCGAGAGGCTCAGGACAAGCGCGCTCGGCAGGAGGCCTGCGCCGAACGCATTCTGGTTATTGACGGTGCTGCCGCCCGCGAGACCGCCTAAAACCAAACCGGCCGTGGCAGGATTGCCACCGGCATGCGCCTTGAAATTCTCCATTCCGGCAAAGACGAGGTCACCCGAAAGCGACACATCGACCTGACCGACGCGCATACAGATATGCTTGGGGCACACGGTGACATATTCGGGGGCGGGACCCTTCACCACCATGCCCATCGGCGGGCCGGCGCGATGATAGGCAGCCTTTTCAGCTGCGTGGCGAGCCTTCAGCTTGCTGAATTCATGCTTCGTCAGGACGCCCTTAGCGCGCAATTCCTGAAGCAATATATCCGTCGTATCGGCGCGTGCCGCGCTAATACCCGCAAGGCCCACGGCCGCCACCGCGCAAAGCGCGATTTTCGCGGAGCGCAGGCCGCCGGGCAATTTAGAGTTCAACTTAGGCATCAACGTCCCCCTTATGGTGGTTTTCAGTCTTCGTAAGACGCGTTGAATCTTCCTAGAGATTTTCTGGCCCGGGTCGATAGCGCGTTCGCATCCGGGTATTTTTCTGACAAGTCTGTGATATTATGGATACATAAATGGGTGGCGAGCAGGCTGGGATGCCCCGCAAAATCAATATTAATTTAAATATATTGTATCTTGTATGCCTTATGCAGAAGATGAGTGAGGTCCGGCTCAGCGCGGCATGGCCCGCGGTCCGGGGGCCAATGACGGTCGTGGCGGCGGTGAGCCGACTGCCCCGCCGGGAATCGG
>DAIESR010000574.1 GCA_027346205.1 Beijerinckiaceae bacterium | reverse complement strand
AAGTTACGTATACCAGCATCATCAGCAATTTACTGCTCGCAATAATTAAGTGGATTGGCGGATATTTTGGGCATTCTTACGCCCTTATTGCCGATGCAATAGAATCAACCACCGATATTTTTTCTTCTATTTTAGTGCTTTTCGGACTAAAATATGCCAGCCGGCCGGCCGATGATAACCATCCCTACGGTCATGGCCGTGCAGAGCCTCTTATTACCTTTTTAGTGGTTGGTTTTTTAATATCATCGGCATTATTCGCGAGAGCCGCGGCGCTCGGTAAGATCAGCCCGAACAAGACAAGAACTGGAAAAAACTTTTTCATTTGAAAACTCCATTGAAGCCCGCTGGTATCCCAGCGGCCGCCAACGTAAACTCTACTTCATTAGCGAGAAGAGCAAGTTCAATCACTGCCCCGACAAACGGTCACGGGCTCTCCTATTTGTCGCTGGCAAAGAGAAATGGCGCGACATCGGCAATGCGCGGCGGCGGCTCTGCGGCAAAGGGCATGGGCCGGCACACAGCCATGGCGGACAGGCCGACCCGTGTCGTCAAAAGCCCATTGAGCACGCCTTCGCCGAGCCTTGCGGAGAGCTTGGCGGCGATCCCATGCCCCAGCACCTGTTGCAGCAGAGAGTCGCCAACGGCGACGCCGCTGGTGATGGCGAGATGCGCGCCGACGGAGCGCATCAGCTTGAGGAAGCCGAAGAAGCCTGGCCGCCCACCATAGATCTCGGCGATGCGGCGCACGAGATGCAACGCCTGGCCCGCCACGAAGAGCACGTCGACGATCGCGCGCGGCGCGACCGCCGTCACGAGCGAGACGCGCTTGGCGGCGTCGGCGATCTCACGCCGAACCTCCTTGTCGAGCGGCGCGATCAGATCGCGCTCAGTGATATCGATGAGATCGCGCCCGTCGATGATCTCTCGAGTCAGCGCCAGGAGATCGGCCCGTGTGTGGGCGAGCTGCGGCCGTTTCGCGTAAAGCGCGACCAGCGCAGCAACATGGTGCCGCGCCGCCTCGCGATCGTCCTCGGCCCGCGCCGCGGCAAAAGCAATATGCAAATGCGCGATGCGGCTTTGCCGGACGATGTCGAAGATCTCGCGAAAGGCCAGAACGAGAAGCGCCACGCCCGCGATCACTGCGAGAACCAGCGCGGCCATTCCCAGCGCTTGCGAGCGCGCGAAAAGATCGACGATGAGGCCGATGAACCAATTGCTCAGCGCAAGCAGAATGAAGCCACTCACGGCCGAAAGGAAGATGCCGCCCCATGACAAGAGGCCGCCTTTGAGAATGCCGCGACTCTGCGCGGTCTCGACCGCCGCTTCCGCGGCATTGGTTTCGGCGCCGCCAGCCGCAGCCTCTGCCTCGACAAAATCGGGAAGTGCTTCTATGGCGAAGCCGGCGTGTCCCGCCTCGGCCGCCGCCGGGCCGGGTTCTTCCTTC
This sequence comes from Beijerinckiaceae bacterium, assembly GCA_027346205.1. Classification (GTDB taxonomy): domain Bacteria; phylum Pseudomonadota; class Alphaproteobacteria; order Rhizobiales; family Beijerinckiaceae; genus Methylovirgula. The sequence goes on along the minus strand of DAIESR010000574.1, from coordinate 2,448 downwards.
TCCAATCGGAATGCTTGCGGACGCGGTTTGGCTGCAGGCGGCACGGAAAATCCTCGGGACCAAAGCATGTCCAGGAAAAGTTGCTAGACTTTTCGGAGAAAGGACATGCTCCGCATATTTGGAACAGAGCCAAATATAGTCCCGACACCTGCGCCTGCAAATGCGCTTCATCAGCCCGCCCTTCCCCGCGACCGAATGCCAATGATCTCGATCAAAGCGTCCGTCCGCTCATTCGCGACAATTTGCCGTGGAATTTCAGGTCGCATGGACTTTCCACTGGCCGAGCGGCAAGAGTCACTGCGCGGGGAAGAAGGTCGAGATGGCGCCAAGCCAACGCGTCGAGCAGATGAACAAAGAACTGCGGAAAGGTCACTTTCTCGCTGAGAAAGATAGATTTTGCGCCTATTGCGTCGTGCGCGGCACGAGCTTTTGCGGCATGGTGCCAAATGAAGACATGGCGCAGCTTTCAAGCCAGTCGCGCCCACTCACACTCGACCGCCGCAGAACCTTGTTTCATCAGGGCGATGAGACCCAGAGCATCTATGTCGTCACCAGCGGCACCTTGCGGCTCTATCAAATGCTGGCGGACGGCCGCCGCCAAGTGGTGGGCTTTGCGATTCCCGGCGATCTTCTCGGCTTTCCCTTGGCGGATCACAATGACTATAGCGCCGATGCGCTCGATTCCGTCTATCTCTGCCAGTTTCCACGCCAGGAGTTCATGCAATTCCTCAATCAGCGCGCGCATCTGCTCGGCGCGCTTTTGACGGTGACGCATGACGAACTGAACCGCACACGCGAGCAATTGGCGCTTATCAGTCAAAAGAATGCAGAACGCAAAATGGCGCAGTTTCTCTTGAGCTTTCGCGGCCGGCAAATGCGCATGGATGAGGAAATTTCCGTCCTGCCCGTGCGTATCCCGCAAGCCGATATCGCCGATTTTCTCGGGCTGACGATCGAGACCGTCAACCGCATGCTGGCACGTTTCACGCGCGAGAAAATCATCGCCATCACCGACACAGGCGTAGAGCTTCTCAACCTTATACGGCTGCACATGCTGGCGGAGGCGTGAGCGCGCTTTCTATTTCAACCGATCGCCGAGCAGAAACTGCAGCGCGCGGTCGAGCCTTATATGCGGCAGGGGCAGAAGATTTCCCGCCGCATCGCGCGCTGGGATCGGCGGACGAAAGCGCAGGAACCGATAATCGGCATCCTGCATTTCGAAGAACTCGGATTCGCCGCTGAAAACCGCTTCCGGATCCTTGGGCAATTCGCCGGGAAAAATTGCCGCCTCCGCCACGCCATCGAAGATCTCCGCGCCAATGCGCTCGCCCTTCATCGGGATGCCGACGACGGCGGGCAGCTCAGACGTCGCACCGAAAGCGCCCGCCTTGGCCGCGACCTTCACCTCCTTCGTCGCGCGCACGGCGGCGAGCGCGATGACATCGACCGAGGCGCCAAGACCTTCCGCGCGCGCGATTGCCCGCGCCGTGAGATGCCGCAGAACCGCTTCGAGCCGGTCATGGCTCACATGGTTCAAATGATCAGCCTTGGTCGCGGCGAAGAGGATCTTATCGATCTTCGGCCGCAGCAGCGTCGAGAGGATCGTATTGCGCCCGGTGCGAAAGGCCTGCAGCACCTCGACCAGCGCGTTTTCGAGATCGCGCAGCGCCGCGGGGCCAGCGTTCAAGGCCGCGAGCGTATCAACAAGCACGATCTGCCGGTCGAGCCGCGCGAAATGATCGCGGAAGAAGGGCTTCACCACATGCGTCTTATAGGCCTCGTAGCGCCGCTCCATCATGGCCGCGAGCGTCTGCGGCGAGGCCGGCTCGGCCTGTGCAAGCGGCAGCGGCGAAAAGGTCAGCAGCGGCGAGCCTTCGAGATCGCCCGGCATGAGAAAACGCCCTGGCGGCAGAGCCGAGGCGGAGATGGGCTCCGCGCGGCAGGCCGAAAGATAGGTCTTGAACAAAGATGCGGCGCGTTGTGCCGCTTCCTCGTCGGGCTTTCCCGCGGGATCGATCGTCGCGACATAGTCGCGCCAGGGCGCGGCAAGCGCCGCACGCGCCGGCGTGGCAGAGGCGGCGATGGTCTCCTGCGACCATTGCGAAAAGGACTTTTCGAGCAGCGGCAAATCGAGCAGCCATTCTCCCGGATAATCGATGATGTCGATCGAAAGCGCAGATTGCCCTTTGCGCAGGCCGGTGGTGCGCTCGAATTCAAGCGTCAGCCGCAGTTCGGAAACGCGCTTCGTCGATTGCGGCCATTCCCGCTCTTCGACTTTGCCGCCCGGACCGGTCAAGCTTGCGAGATGCTCTTCATAGGCAAAGCGCGGGACAGCATCATCCGGTTGCGGCTCGAGAAAGCCGCGTGTGAGCCGCCCTTCCGCATGGACGCGAAAGACCGGCAGCGGATTTTTTCCGCGCATCCCGCGCGCGCCGATCATCGTCAAAT
>DAIESR010000537.1 GCA_027346205.1 Beijerinckiaceae bacterium | reverse complement strand
CGCTAGCGGAAGGAAGGATTCGGGCAAGGCATTCATAAATTGGAAAACGGATACTCTAGAGCCGATCCTGATCATATGGAATCGCTTGCGATCCCATATGATCAGGATAAATCGGTTCTATTTCAAATAGTTATAGCATGTTCTCGATCGGCAAAGTCTATCAACTTTTCCGGGACATGCTCTAGCGACGGCGATCAAAACACCGGCACATAATGTGCGTTCAGCCATTCGGCTAGATAGGCGAGCGCCTTGGCACGCTTGCGATAGAAAGTATGCGGCGCCCAATGCTTTTGCGCGCAGAGCTGCCGCAGCGATCGACGCCGCGCGCTATAGAGCGCCCAAAAGCTGGCGACAAGTGCCATGCCCGAATCGGATTGGCGCAACTCACGCAGCCAATCCAAAGCTATTTCCATTTCGGCGATGTCTACAGACGTAGGACGCAGAATGGAACGGTTCTGCACGATTTCGCGCGTCCGCCTTTCCTCTATATCGAGTTCGGCGCGAGCCAATTCGTCGGCCCATTCCACTGCATGGAGAGGCCAATGGCTGCCGGGCGCGCGCGGGCCGCGCACACGCGGCAGGCGATCCAGTGTCGTGAAGGCTTTAACGAGCCGACTGCCCACATGATCCGCATTCCAATGCGCCGGAATGGATTTGCGATCGGCGCCATAGGGACGCTCGAGCGCATTGATCTTCAGCTCCTCCTCCATTGCTCAAACTCCGTCATCCAGAATATTGTCGAGGAGATTGGGCTCTGCCGCTGCGGTCATCACCAAAAGCCGGATCAGCGCCTCTCTCGTCACGCCACGCTTTTCCGCCGCCGTGTCATAGTGTGCCGCGGCCTCCGGTGGCAGACGCAGCGCCATCGCCATAGCGTCGCGAAATGCAAGGCCGAAGCGCTGTGCCTGACGATGGACATTGTTCGGGGTCGAAGCAATCAGGGGATCTTCCGCGATCCGTTTGGCGGCGAAGCCTTGCCCGACCAGAAATCCCAGCCGAGCGACGCGCTCGGCGGACCAAATGGTTCTGTGTTTCGACATGCTGCACCTCCTGAGTTGGAGGCTATTATTAGGTATTTTTACCTTATTGTCAACGGTAAAGATACCTAATGCATATTTTTGCAAACGCTCCAGTCTGCGGATATGGAACTCGAAGATGTTCTAGCACGGATCGAAAGTCGGCTGAGGGCGCTCGGAATTTCGGCGCATGCGGCTTCGCTCGCGGCGAAAAAACCCGATGCCATCCGCAATTTGAAGCGCGCCGTCAAAAGCGGCGATCGGCGCGGCATCACGACAGAGACATTGGTCGCGCTCGCTCCCGTGCTCAAGACCAGCGCCGCCTGGCTGCTCGAGGGAGTCGGTCAACCCGGTACGGGCACGCAGGCAAAAGTCGTCGGCAAGATCGGTGCGGGGGCCGAAATTCTCCCGGAATATGAGCAGATTCCACCGGAGGGCCTATACGAGATCACGGTCCCCTTTCCGATTCCGGAAGACACGATCGCCTTCGAAGTCGAAGGCGACAGCATGTGGCCCCGCTATGATCCCGGCGATGTCATCATCTGCTGGAAACAAAGCAAAGATGCCGAAAACGTCGTCGGCCGCGAAGCCGCGGTGCGCACGAGTGATGGCCGCCGCTATCTCAAACGCGTAAGGCGCGGCGCTCTCGCCGGCACATATGATCTCGAAAGCCATAATGCCGAACCCATACGCGGCGTCGAGATTGCTTGGGCCGCCGCCGTCCAGGCGGTCGTTCGCTCCGGACAATGGGTACGCTTCGATCGTCCGACTGCGCACACATGACAGGTATTAATACCTTTATTTCGGTATAATTACCTAATACGGTCTCTGCAGAGCGGAGACCGTCAAGCACCATACGATCGAACCTTCGGAAATATGCGCGCTTCAAGCGCTACGTTCACAGGCGCGCCGCAGCGCCGCCTTTCAGCTCAAACGACACGCCCGATATTTTTCAAAGCGCGCCATGTCGTTCGAGGCACTCTATTCTGGTTTATCAACGGCTTCGCCCGCCACGATGATCGCGATAGCAGAACATCTCTTGGAGATGGAATGCGACGCTCCTCAACGCTGGTTTGGATTCGGCGGCGAAATGCCGGGCGCTCAATGCCAAAGCGGCATTGCTCTACGGTCGTGCGCTCCGCCGCGCATCGCAGGTACGATGTTAAACCATGATGATTCAATTTATTCCGGCATTAGAGGCGATCCCGCCTATATGGAATCGCTTGCGATCCATTTAGGCGGAGAAAATCGTCTCGATTTCAAATAGATAGCACATGTCCTTTTTCGGAAAAGTCATCCAACTTTTCCGAAAAAGGACATGCTCCAACACATTGATTTTGGGCCTTTCTTCTCGCTCGGATGATGCCATCCGGTCGGGAAAGGCTCTAAAGGGGCACGCAGCAGGAGCGATTCTGTCAGAGCCTTCGCCGCGCCTGCACCGAAAAGGTCAACGAAAAACGCTTTCGACACGGCACTGAAACCCATGCCGCCCAAACGTTCAGCGATGCGTGAATGAATCCTTGAATTTTGTCAGCTGAGACGGGAAACAGCATTTACGCAACGGCTTTGGCACCGGACCAACAATCCGATGACACAGCCTGCATATATTCCGGATTCTGACGCCGCGCTCAGCGTTGCAAGGCATATGTGTTTTTTGCAGGCACGGCTCGGCTCCGCCCTCAACGGGTCTCACGGATAGCCGCCCGCCGTGCACTGTAGACAAGCTGGATTTGGCAAGCTGCCAGCCGCGGCTCTCTTCGCGACTGCGCCCATCTGCCGATCTCTGGAAAGCTGCCCCGGCTCAGCCGAATTTGAACAATACGCCAAAACCACCACGCGGATAGTTCCAGGTGATCTCGCCATAAGGCTCGGCGACGACGCGGCAAGTACCGCATTCCACGCAACCGTCGGTCGTGATCTCTACCTGGCCAGAATCGACCTGCGCGTAGCAGCCAGCCGGACAGACATGAGTCAGTGCCAGCAGACGAGGTGACGGGACTTCATGCGGCGTTACCGTGATATGAGGACGCCCGGCATCGACCAAATAGCGGTTTTGGAAGAGCTTCTCCTCCACGCGGATATTGGGATCGGAACTCATGTTTCAGCTCCTGTGAGCATCATTACAACATGGCCAGAAAACTTTGCATCATTTTCCGGCAGGCAGCTGCTCCAATTTCTGGATGGCGAGACGACTTCCAGCCAGCACTCAGATCGCAACGGATCAAGCGCTCGAAACGAACTCTGGAAAGGCGATCTACCCGCCTCAGCACTTTCAGCTCTTTAACGCCATGCACGAGCCATGCCGATAACGTCGCCCAACAGACCACGAACCTTGCGCGTCTTGAAGAAAGATTTCACGATCGCGTTTTCCTTCGACTTTTTGTCGACCCCGTCGACACGGAACCAAGTCTGGGCCGCGTTCGACAGCAGTTGCGGATAGGTCGTGAACAGATGCTTATTGTGCATCACATTCGGCAAATTCCGGTATTTTTTCAGATCCTTCATCACGAAGGATTCATCGAGCCGCGCCTTATAGGTAGACAGATTGGAGGCATTCATTGCCCAGCCATTGGCTTTGAGATCTGCAATGGTCTCAGCAGCGATCCTGCCCGTCGTCATGGCGAGATTCGAGCCTTCGCGATGCACGGCGTTCACAAATTGTCCGGCATCACCCACAATCAGCCAACCATCGCCAAACAATTGTGGGATCGCCTTATAACCGCCTTCCGGGATCATATGCGCGGCATATTCTTTCACTTCGGAACCGGCCAGCAGCGGCTTGACCGAAGGATGCTGCTTGAAGGCCTCGAGCAGCCCATAGGGGGTCTCCTGATTTTCGGTGAAATCGGAGATAAGGCAGCCAATGCCGATCGAGATCGATTCTTTATTGGTGTAGATGAAGCCGGTCCCGGTCATCCCCTTGGTGATGGTACCTGCGGTCTCGATCACGACACCTTCACTGCCTTGCAGATTGAAACGCGCGTCGATCGTCTCGCTTGGCAAGAAGTGCATTTCCTTCACCGCCAGCGCGACCGTATCCGGCTTTGGCACTGAGCGCAGGCCGGCACGCGCACCAACGAGGCCGCTCACGCCCTCAGCAAGGACGACCAGATCGGCATAAATCGTCGAGCCGCTGCGGTCGGTATTGACGCCAATGACCTTGCCATTGCCATCCCGCGCGAGTTCGGTGACCGTCGTTTCACAAATGACGAGCGCACCGGCAGCTACGACGCGGCGCGAGAACCATTTGTCGAACTGCGCCCGAATGATCGTGTAGCGGTTCGGCTGCTCCTCGTTGAAATCGTCCGAGCGATAATGCGCGCCGCAATAGGAGCGGTCGTCCATCATCCAAATCCGCTGCTCGATAATGTGCCGCTCAAGCGGCGCATCCTCGCGAAAATCCGGAATCAGCTTTTCCAGAGCATTTGCATAAAGAATCGCGCCTTGCACATTCTTCGAGCCAGGATATTCACCCCGCTCGAGCTGCAACACGGAGAGGCCACGTTGCGCGAGCGTCAAGGCACAAGCATTCCCTGAAGGCCCAGCACCAACGACAATGACGTCGAATTTTTCGTCTGCCATGGAAGCCTCCTTCACTCTGCTGCGGAAAGGGTCGAGGCCGCGGCGAGACGCCTGCGGAAACTCTCGGTCAAAGCCGGGAGAACCTTCGTCGCGTCAGCAATGATGCCAACGTGAGCGAAATCGAAGATCGGCGCGTTCTTGTCAGTATTGATCGCTACGATGAGATCGGCACCCTCGACGCCGACCCTATGTTGGATCGCGCCCGAAATGCCGGCGGAGATGTAAAGGCGGGGCCGAATCGTCTTGCCGGTCTGTCCGATCTGCCGATCCGACGTGATCCATCCCTTTTGCACCAAGGGCCGAGACCCGCCCCATTCCGCGCCAAGAACGCTGGCGAGATTCCGCACCAATTGGAAATTGTCGCCATTCTGCATGCCGAGGCCGCCAGCGACCACCACATCCGCATAAGAGAGATTGGACTTGTTGCTGGTCGCGTCCGGCAAAAACGCCAAAATCTTGGTGATGATGTCTTCTTCCGGCAGCGAAACTTCATGCCTAATAATCTTACCCGTCCGACCAGGCACATAGACAGGTACAGCGGCAACGCGCGGCCGCATGGTCGCCATTTGCGGCCGATAGTTGAGCGTATAGATCGTGCAGAGCAAGGAGCCACCGAACGTCGGCCGCGTCGCCGCCAGCGACCCGTCCGCGTCGACAGCGAGCTCCGTGCAATCCGCCGTCAATCCTGTCAGCAATGTCGTGGCCACGGAACCGGCGAGATCGCGTCCCAGATTCGTCGCGCCAAGCAGCAGGATCTCGGGCTGAAATTTATTCACCAGCTCCGTGGCGACGACCGTGTAGGGCTCGTTGCGATATTCGCTCAGCGCCTCATGTTCGACGACATAGCAAACGTCTGCGCCATAGCCGAAGCAATCCGCGACCGCTTTCTCCGTACCGCCGGGCGGCCCTAAAACCACGCCGCAGAGATCGACTTTGAGCTGGTCCGCAAGCTTTCGACCTTCGCCCATGAGCTCCCAGGACACGGGATGCACGACCCCGCGCTCGAGTTCGACCAAGACCCAAACATGCTTATAGCTTTTGAGATGGTCCGGCAGCTCTTTCTTCGCTGACGCGCGAGTGCCGCCGGCAGCCGGAGCCGCGGGCGCTGGAGCCTTGTCGTTCATTGCGGACGTCCTTGTCTTTTCAGTAATCGCTACTGGTCTTCACCAGATCTTTTTCGAGCCCAGGCTGTCTTTTAGTGACCTCGCCGATCAGAGCTTCGCAAATCTGGTCCACCGACTTGTCTTCAACTTCAATCTGATAGGCTTTTTCGGCTCGGGGCGATGGCGCATAAACCTTTTTGACGATCGTCGGCGATCCCTTCAAGCCGCACAGAGCGAGCTCCGTAATCCCCGCCGCTGCCGCGTTCCAAGTAATGATCTCCGAACGAGCCGCCCGCAGCGCATCCCCCATGGTGCCGCGGCGCATTTCGTTTGTCCCTTCGAGCATCGTCACCAAGCAGGGCAATTTCGTCTTCAACACCTGAATGCCGCCCTCGGCCCGCCGATGTATCGTGATCTCGCGCTTTTCGAGGTCGAACTCCTCGATTTTAGCCACGTAAGTCAGCTGCAACAGCTTCAACCGTTTCGCAATGCCTGGACCCACCTGCGCCGTATCGCCGTCGATCGTTTGCTTGCCGCAGAAGATGAGATCCGGCTCGCCCCAATTCTCTGCAACCTTTTTGATCAACAGCGCCAGTGCGTAAGATGTCGCAAGCGTATCCGAGCCGGCAAAGAAACGATCGGTGAGCAAGACCGCCCGATCCGCCCCATAGGTCAGACATTTGCGCAAAGCATTATCGGCCATGGGCGGACCCATGGTGACGCAGGTAACTTCACCGCCATGCTCATCGCGCAGCCGCAGCGCCTCTTCGAGCGCAAAGAGATCATACGGGTTGATGATCGTCGGCACGCCCTGGCGCATGATCGTATTAGTGACTGGATGCACACGGATCTGCGCCGAATCAGGAACCTGTTTGATGCATACAATAATATGCATTGACCCTATCCTTTTCTTATTTGGGGTCGAGCACGCAAGTTTCAGACCAGATCAGCCGGACATAGCCGGGCCAGAACGATCAGCCCCACGGAGCTCTTTGCTTATTTCCTAAGCATCATCCGCATCGGGTCTTGCATTGCACCATTTATTTCAAAAGATCGTTGAAGGGGATCATGGCCGGCGGCGCTTGCGTCTTCGGCTCAGCCGCTTCCTTCAACACTTTGAACACCCGCTCCTGCAACGGATCCGATTTCTGGAAGTCTTCATAGGCACGCGCCAAAGTGGCCTGGCAACGCTCCCTGACCTCCGCCTCGGACATTCCCTCGAAATCCTCGCTGGCGAGATATTGGCCCATGCGCTTCATAATATGCATGCGCACGACATTCACCTTGGTGGCCTCATAAGGAACATCAAGAACTTGGAAAAACTCCTCCGCCGAAGGCAGCGTATTCAGGATCTTCAGAATCTCGCTCATTTTACCGTTCTCTCTTCAAGAGCCGACGTCGGCCGCGCGGTGCGGACCCGACCCGTGACTTCCCCTTGCAAATGAGTCAAGCGCGCTTCGAGAAATTCGATGCGATCCAAAAGCGAGCGAATTGCATCGCCGACCGGGTCCGGCATCAAATGATGCTCGAGATCGATGCGTCCGCCCGCGAGCCGCCGTCGATCATGCGTATTACGCACGATCCGACCAGGTATGCCAACCACCGTGACGCCCGGCGGCACATCTTCGATAACCACCGAATTCGCGCCGATACGACCACCGCGCCCCACCGTGATCGGACCAAGAATCTTCGCGCCCGCCCCGACCAGCACACCATCTTCAAGCGTCGGATGCCTTTTGCCGGGAGTCCAGGACACACCGCCGAGAGTCACCCCATGATAAAGCGTGACATCGTCACCGACCACCGCCGTCTCGCCGATGACCACGCCCGCACCATGATCGATAAAGAACCGGCGGCCGATCGTCGCGCCAGGATGGATATCTACATTCGATACCGCGCGCCCAAACCACGACAGAAACCTGCCAGGGAAGCGCAGGCCGCGCAACCATAAGATATGCGCGATGCGATGCCAGATGATCGCATGCACACCGGGATAGGTGAGCAGCGTCTCCAGCATGTTGCGCGCCGCCGGATCTCGCGCACGCACGCAGCTGAGATCTTCGGCAATCAATTGCCAAAAGGAGGGCACTTTCTTACCACCCGCTTCCTCCTGAATATCGACCGTGGCTGCCCGGCTCATTCCAAATCCCTTCAATGCGGCAAGACTGACGTGTCATGCGCCAGCGCCAGCCGCGACAATGACGCTTCTTCAAGCGATTCCTCGAAGAAAAGCCGGAGCATCGCCGACGGCACGGGCGCCTTCGTTAGTTCGGCGTGCGCTTTAACCTGCTTGAGAATACGCCGCGCGCGGTCCGTAGGCGCTTCGAGGCCAAGCTCTTTTAGAGCATTGACAATAGCACCGAGCCCGGAATGCTTACCCAATACGAGACGATGATGACGCCCCAAAAGCTCCGGATCCAGTGCTTCGTAGCAGCGCCGATCCTTTAGGAGACCGTCGATATGAATTCCCGATTCATGGGTGAAGACCACATCGCCGACGATCGCCTTAGCTTCGGGAATGGCACGGCCCGCGGCTACCGTCACGAGCTGTGCCACGCTTGACAACGAGCGCAGATCTACCCCCGTCTCCAGACCGTAAAGCGTCGCGAGCGCAACGGCAACTTCTTCGAGCGGCGCATTCCCCGCGCGCTCGCCCAGCCCCACCACGGTGACACTCGCATGACTGGCTCCGGCCTTCAACGCAGCGAGCGTGTTGGCCGTTGCCAGCCCCAAATCGTCATGAGCATGAATCTCTATTTCCAGATCAGTCCCGGAGCGCAACGCTTCTATCTTTGCGTAGGTCGAGAAAGGGTCCAGAACGCCAAGCGTATCCGCAAAGCGAAACCGCCGCGCACCTGCTTTTTCGGCCTTTTCAATGACCTGCTTCAGAAAATCGAGATCGGCTCGCGATGCGTCTTCGCCGCCCACCGATACTTCAAGCCCTTTGTCCAGAGCATAAGGCACGAACTTTTCGATCAGGCTCAGCGCATATTTACGTCCGGCATCGAATTTGGCTGCGAGCTGAATGTCAGACACTGGAACCGAGACATTTGCGATACCAACACCGGACGCAACCGCGGCATCGATATCCGACCGCACCATGCGGCACCAAGCCATTGCTCGGGCTGGCAGGCGCTCTGCGACAATCGCCGCGATCGCGGCGATCTCCTGGTCGCCCATAGCCGGCGTCCCAACCTCGATCTCACGGACCCCGGCGCCAGCGAGAGCGCGGGCAATCAGCACTTTCTCATCTATTGAAAAAGCGACACCCGGCGCCTGCTCGCCATCACGCAAGGTGGTGTCGTTCAACACCACCGGCCGACGCCCGTCCGGCCAAACCGAAGTCTTGTCGTTAGCTATCATCGCGCGCTCTTTTTCATGCTGCGCTCGGCCGATCCACTAACGTCCCGCGACCGTTGGGCCGCCTAAGGCTCGGCTAAAGTTATTGGAAACGGCGGACCTCAAAGGTCCGCCCGCACCGAAGAAACGTCGCAATCAAAGCGACGGCATGCCGGCCCCGACAGGGATCACCCGGATCATACGACCGGTCGCCTCGACCAATTTGGCCTGTACGCCGTTCAAGGTCATCGAAGACAATTGGCAACCGACACATGCACCAGTCATCTTCACATAGACTTTGTCGCCCTGCACGTCGATGAGTTCGCAATCACCCCCATCGCGCTTCAGGTTGGGGCGAATCGCCTCAAGCGCCGTTTCGATCACTTTGCGCTTTTCCAAAGCAACGGCGTCGACTTCCGGCGCCGCAGCCACCGCCGTCCCCTCTTCAGCAGCCTTGCTTGGGCCACTTCCGGCAGAATTCAGCATTTTATACTCCTCAGCTGAACGACTTGCCGCAGGAGCAGCTGCTCTGCGCATTGGGATTTTCGAAGACGAAACCGGCACCTTCGAGGCTTTCGACAAAATCGATGATCATGCCGGTAAGCAAAGTCTGCGAAGCCGAATCGACAAAGACTCGAACATCGTCTCCAGCGTCCACAACTGCGTCGCCGTCATTGACGTTGGTGTCGAGCCCGATCTTGTACTTATAGCCCGCGCAGCCACCGGCGTCCGCCTTGACACGGAAACCGGCCCCTTCTTTGCCGGAACGGCTGATCGCTTTTTTCACTGCGCTGAGGGCAGTGTCGGTGAGGGAAATCATGGAAGTCCTCCGTGACAAGTCTACGTAACCCCCTAAAGCAAGCTATATGCCATAGGGTAGATTCCTTTGATATTCAGTGGTTTTCGTCGCTCGCACATGTCGCGATCCCGACAAGCCGAACACCCATGTCAGGATCACTAAAATCGCCACCGACGGCCAGTTGTAAGCGATTATTGATAGTCTCGCTGCCCAAATTCCGGACGCAGAGAGACTAGAGCCGATTTCAAATAGATAGAGCCCGCGGAACACGCAGTCGCCACCAACGTGCCCCCAGGAGCAATACTGTTTCGGCCCCACTGCCGATTGCTACAAACAGACATTGACAGGCCCGCCCTCGAAAACCGCAGCCACATTCTGCGGACCCACGTCGGGAGTTTGGCCCTTCCCTCACTCCGATACAAGCGGTTTGCCATCACGACCGTTCCGAGCAAGCGCCGACGGTCCTGACTCATCACTGTAGCAAATATGGAATTCGGAACAGGCGTCGCAGGTCGGCGACGGGCACATCGAAAAGCCCTCCGACTCGCAGATCGCTCGATAGAGGTACCGCTTCCAGCGCATATTGCGCGTATTATTTGCGGCAAGCGATCGAAAATGGCGCATGAGCAACCGGGTGAGATCCGGGCGTTCCGGGAGGCCCAGATCCTCCCAAAGATGATTGGGTTCCATCGACCGCCGCGCAATTATGCATGCGAGCCATTCACCAATGTCGCCGGGCTGGCTGCGATGCTGCATCAAGAGTTCGCGCAACATCAGCTGTTCATCATCTGGCGCCGGCGCTCCCCCACTCAACGCCAAATCCGCCGCCGTTAGCTCTGCAAAGGATGCAATGACCTCGAGCTGCTCCTGCGTCACGCCGAGTACGAACTCGATCGCATTGTCCGAGGCCTCCGCTTCGCGTGCTGCATGCCGCACCAAATGCGACAGCAACCCGCGATCGAAAGCATCATCAAGAGCAACAGCATCGTCGCACACTGACGATGCTGTTGATTTCATCTCGACGACCGGGTCTGCCGTCTCGCAGGCCATCACTTACGCCTCGAGCGACTCGAGTTCGTTCGCCGGCGTATGGGTCTGGCAATCTGTCGGGCACACACGCGCGCAAGCGCCACAGCCGATACAGGCTCCGATGTCATTCATCGCCATGACCTTCTTCTCGAAATCGTCGTCGTCCTCCGAATCGAGCGAAACGATTTCGCCCTCCTCATTGAGGCCTTTCAAGGTCATAACTTCGCGGCCGCAAACCTTATAGCAACGGCCGCAGCCAATGCAGGTGTCGGGATCAATCGCCGTCAAAAATTCCGGCACCCACATGCGCCCATCGCGCGTGTTCTTTTCCATCGATTCGGTTCCTTTTCGGCAGCCGGCCGCCTAGGCGGCCGACAAAGCATTTAATTGAGCTCTTTTGCTTTCGAGCGTCTCGAAAGCTTCATGCGCACGTTGCGCGACACTCAAAATCTGCTGCCAATTGATCGGCAGCTCCTCCGACAAATCGTGCAAATCCATTTTGGCTTGCATAGCTTTGGCAGACAGTTTTTTTATTTCAGTTTTCAATTCATCCACGTCGCTCATTGATCACACTCTCTCAATAGCGCGCGACGTCGGGATATTTGTTGATCATTTCGACGCCTGCATTGACCGCCTTTTCGCCTTCTTCCGCGAGTTTTTCGAGGCTGTCATAGCCATAACGATGCACGTCACGCAGCATTTTGTTGACGACGATGAGACGTCCGGCCATCAACACAAGCCGGCCGAAGCCCTCATGCGACATTTTCATCATCGGCGTCACCATGCAGCCCGTCGCGCGTTCGATCGACAAACCCACAGCATTATAAAACAGCTCCAGACGCCAAATCGTCTCCGGATCTGGATCGCCGACCAGCGGAATTTCCTTCCGCTTTTTTTTGTCGACGATATAAGGCTCGATCAAATCGAAATCCGTCTTACCTTCCCAAGCGCCATGCATATCCTGCGCGCGCCATTGCTTGATGAGTTCCTTGACGAAAACCGAATCGGCTGCCGCCGGTTTCGTTTCAACTTCTGCGACCTCAGCCATCTCACACCTCAATCTTCATCAAATTCGAGTTCTTTATCTTGGCCTTTTGCCATGGCTTTCCTAAGCCATGGCGGCGGCGCCGGCGCTTTCAACACGTCTTGCAGCTTATCTAGAAGATCGGAGATGGACTCCGGCTCCTTGACCTTCATCGGAAAGATGTTATTGGCCACAACACGCGCGGCACCCGAACCGCCGATCGCGGCCACATAGAGAATGGCGCAATCCTTAATCGCGTTGATCTTGGGCTCGAGTTTGTCTTCGTTCCCATCCTCTTGCAAATCGCCATTGAACTCGATCGCTTCGAGGAATTGATTCCCTGCCGGAGAGACATCATAAATTGCGATATTCTTCGCCCAGCCAAAATGTGCATCGACCCTCTCCAGGTCCTGGGTAGCGAAAGCGACTTTCATACGGCCTCCTTTTTTCTGCTATTGCCTGGCCTTTAATATTCAGTGGCTTGCCGCAGCCGTCGCATGTTCCGCTTCGCCCGGCGCCGCGACATGCGGATACCAAGTGTCCGGCTTGACCACATGGGCGTTAGCGATAAACATATTGGCGAGGTCGAAAATCAGATCTCGCCCTCCCCGATAACCAACCGACGTGATGTGCGCAGCGCCCAACCGATCGAAGATTGGCAACCCGATCCGGAAGAGCGGAATATGGAGCCGCTCCGACGCTTGCCGTCCATGCGCATGGGTAATGATCAGATCACATCCCGGCGCCATATTTTCTAAGTCTTCGAGATCGCCGACGAGAACAGATTCAACTGGGACCCGCTCGAGAATCGGCACATTATTCGTCGATACCGCGGCCTGGATATGACAGCCCATGTCGACGAGGAAACTCGCCAAGTCGAACAGAAAATCTGGCTCAAGGCCAATCGCGATTTTCTTGCCGCCGATATGGAAGTGACCATCCAGCATCGCGTCGACGAACTGGCTTCTCTGCCGCTTGAATTTCACCGGCACTTCCTTGCCGCTGATTTCGGACAGATGCGCGATGAAGGCATCATTGGGCAAAAGCCCGATCAGCCGATCGAACAAGCGATAAGGTATGCCGGTTTTCTTTTGCAGCGTTTCAGCCGCGCGCCGCATATGTTCGCCGATCGCGATAGCATAGGAAGCATCGCCGAGGTCAGCGATCTCTTCGAGAGAAATGCCGCCCAGGGTCGTCGGCGTGAAATCATCTGGAATATGCCCGTCGAGCGAAGCAGCGAGATCGGGCAGGAAGAAAGGCTCCATGCCAAAGGCTTCAATGATATCGCGCAATTCATCGAGATCACCCGGAGTCATATGACTGCCCGGCAGAACTACGATCTTTTTCGGATTCCGCGCGACATCCTCCGGTGGCTTTTTCACCAAGGTCTCGATGTCCTTTGCAACCGTCTTATCCCAGCCGTCCTGCAGCGCATCCTTGAAGTCCGGTGTCGAGACATAGACGAGGGCAATATCGGCAAGCTCCGGGTGCTGAGTTCGGACCAGTTTGATATAAGCGTCGACGTCGTCGCCCTTCGTTTCGGTGACCCCGGTCGAGCATATACCGATCAACCGAGCTTTCTGCTTATTCGTAATATTGACGATCGCCTGCTCGACATTCTCGTAACCGCCGAGGACCGTTGCCACCTCGCTCATTGCGGTCGTCTGCAAAGGAATGGCTTCCTTGAAGTGACGAACGAACAGCACGAGTCCAAAGGACGTGCAGCCCTGCGAGCCATGGAACAACGGCATGCTGTCTTTGATCCCCATGAAGGCGAGCGCACCGCCGACCGGCTGGCTCATCTTCAAGGGATTTACCGTACATGCCTTCTTGGTGACGCTGACGATGGCCATCGTATCCTCACTCGGCTGCCATGGCGGGAACTGGATCCTTGGCGTGAACATCGGCGAGAATTTCGTCAATAGTCTCGCAGCAGCTTTCGCAGCCACCGCCCGCCTCGGTTTCCGCCGTCACTTCCACGACCGTCATCAGACCCTTGGCCCGAATGGTATCTTCAATGGTGCCGAGCGAGACTTCCTTGCAATTGCAAATCTTTTTGGCACGGCGTTTCTCTTCGGCCTGGAGCGGATCGAGTTCGATCACCTCACCGCCCCGGGCAGCCATATCTTCGAGAATGCCGTCGATCGTGCCGCGGCAGCCGGTGCAGCCGCTACCCGCATGGGTTGTTTCAATCACTTGCGCCTGGGTCAAAGCACCTGCCAGGATCGCATCCTCAATCGTGCCGAGATCGACTGTCTTGCATTTGCAGATCTTCTTGGACCGGCGCTTGGCTTCCGCCTTGGCAGGATCGGCGGCAAGCTCGGCAGCTTCGCGCGCAGCTTCCGCGTCCGCCTTGGCCTGCCAGCTATCGCTAGCCTTCGCCCACGGCGCGGGTGTACGAACCTGCTCCCAAATCGGATTATAAAGTGCTTTGTCGATCTCACGGACGAGATCAACCATGCCCTTATATCCCGAATAGGCATGATGGCGTTCTTGGTTGATGTCCAACCAAGGCATATTGGCCTTCAACGCGATAAACTGCGAACGTCCGCCCGAGAGCATGATGTCGGCACGCGCTTCTTTCAGCATCTTGTACATTTCGCGCGGCGACATGTCGTCGAAAGCATGGGCGTCTTCGCCCATCAATTCCTTGATGCGCTCTTTATCTTCCTTCGTCGATTTCTTGACGCTGGTGCCGACGATTTCCATGCCGACTTCTTGCAACGCCGCAACCACCGACCAAGACTTCACACCACCGGTGATCAGCAGAACTTTCTTGCCCTTGAGGCGGGGCAAGTAGCTCATGATCTCGTCCCAGGCGAGCTTTTCTTCACGCGCGATGACGGCTTCGGCGCGGTCCATGAACTCCTGCGGCGCGCCGCGATCAATACACAGCTGAGCCAACTGACGGATCGAGTCGCTCATATCGCCAATGCCGTAGAATGAACCTTCGAAATAGGGAATTCCGAATTTTTCTTCGAGCTTGCGGGTGATGTTGATCATCGCCTTCGAGCAGACCATCATGGTCGCCCGTGCGCGATGCGCGCTCGCGACATCGACGTATTTCGCGTCGCCCGAAATGCACGACAAGATCCGGAAGCCGATCTCCTTCAGGAGCGGCTCAACCTGCCACATCTCGCCGGCGAGATTATATTCGCCAATGATATTGACGTCATAGGGCGTGGAATATTCGGGCTCGACCGTGCCAATGACATGCGCAAGCAGCGCCTCGCCCGCAAGCTTGTTGCCCAAATTCTTAGGACCAACGAAGCCAGGCGAATTCACTGGCACAACCGGCTTACCAAACTTCTTCGACGCCGCCTTGCAGACCGCATCAATGTCGTCACCAATCATCGCCGGAACACAGGTCTGATAAACGAAGATCGCCGGTGGGTTATATTTGTCGAAGATTTCCTTGATGCTCTTATAGAGCCGCTTTTCGCCGCCAAACACCACGTCGGTTTCGTTGATATCCGTGGTGAAGCCGGTGCGGTAGAGCGTTGAGCCGGAAGAATAAGCGCCGCGATTGTCCCAGCTGTTACCTTCGCAAGCAATCGGCCCATGCACCAAATGCGCGACGTCGGTGATCGGCTGCAGCGCAATCTTGGCGCCGTCGAAAGCACATCCGCCAGCCGCGCCGCCAGGTTGCAACTGTTTCGTACAGCCCTTCTTACGTTCTTTTTCCGATTTCGCGGCGTTCTTCGGGCACGCCGGTTCGTTGAAAACGTCTTGAACAGTTGCTGAAACAGAGCTCATCCGAACCTCCTCGCCGTGGTGCTGCAAGGCCACCCGGCCGTCATCCTTGTTCGGCAACCCACCGGAGCGACCGGCAGATCGTCGCCTTCTATCGCTTCCTAAGCAGGGCGCATGCCGCGCTACCTGCACTTTTTAAGAAAACGGCGAACATTGAACTCCATGAAGTCCGATGTCCGCCGCTCTTGTTATCTTATGAGGCCATGATCGCTAGATTAGCGAATGATGTCATAGCTGAAGTCCGAATAAGCCGGCACGATCGTGTTCTTGTCGATTTCCTCGAAGACGCGATCGAGGATCCAAACGAGAACATTGAGACCGCCCTGATAGCCCCACACCGGATAACGATGATGGTGATGGCGATCGAAGATCGGGAAGCCGATACGGATCAGCGGCGTGCCAGTGTCGCGCTCGAGATACTTGCCGTAGGTGTTTCCGATGAGGAAATCCACCGGCTCCGTAAAGAGCAGCGAACGCATGTGCCACAGATCGCGGCCGGGATAGACATGGCAGTTCTGCCCGAAGGGGCTGTCCGCCAGCATCTTCTCGACCTTTTCAGCCCAAGACTTGCTGCCGTTGGTCGCAAGAACGTGGGTCGGTTCTGCGCCGCATTCCAAGAGGAAGGACACGAGGCCGATGCACATATCCGGATCAGCATAGATGGCGAATTTCTTGACATGGATATGCGTATTCGAATCGCAGATCGCATCGACGAGACGACCACGCTCGAGTTTCAGCTGATCTGGAATCGGCCGACCGGTCAGCTCCGAAATCTTCAACAGAAACTCGTCGGTGCCCTTGACGCCGATCGGATGGTTGAAGGGCACGATCTCGTGCTTCCATTCCTCATGGATATATTTCAGCGTCTTTTCCGTGCAATATTCTTGCATCGAAACCGTCGCCTTGGCATGCACGGCCTTTTCAGTCTCTTCGATCGTCGTGCCGCCGTCGAACATGCGGAACGTACCGTCCGTCGGCGTATCCCACACATCGCTATTGTCGCAGACGATCTTGTAGTTGAAGCCGATCAGGTCGAACATCCGCTTCAATTCACGGACATTACCGACCGTATAAGGGTCGAAGCCAGTGATGAAGTTGATCTGGTCATTCTCGACCCGATCGAGCTTTGGAGCCGTGCCAGCCTTGCCACCCCAGAAATGCTCGAAAATGCCTTTCATCACGTTGTCATAGCCAGTGATGTGGCTACCCACGAAGGCCGGCGTATGCGCGAAAGGAACATCGAATTCCTTCGGAACCGAGCCCTTTTCCTTGGCATTCTTGATGAAGGCGTTGAGGTCGTCGCCGATCACTTCCGCCATGCAGGTGGTCGAAACCGAAATCATCTTCGGCTTATAGAGATTGTAGGTGTTGGCGAGGCCGTCGATCATATTGTTCAGTCCACCGAACACCGCCGCATCTTCAGTCATTGACGACGAGACGCAGGAGGACGGTTCCTTGAAGTGCCGCGAGAAATGCGAGCGATAATAGGCGACGCAGCCCTGCGAACCATGCACGAACGGGATCGTGCCTTCGAAGCCGACAGCCGCAAAAACGGCGCCCAGCGGCTGGCAGGCCTTCGCAGGATTAACGGTCAGTGCCTCACGAGCGAAATTCTTCTCGCGATAATCCCAGGTCTTCGTCCATTCGACGACGCGCTGCAATTCAGCTTCAGCGACCGGGCTTTCGAAATTCTTCTTCTTGTTCGCGAGCATCTCACGATATTCCGGTTGCCGGAAGAGATCGAAGTGGTCGAGAACGTTATCGGCGTTCTGGGGCATTTGACGGTCCTTTACGAATGTGTCTCGGTGGCACCTCGACAAGAGGCCCTCCCCTCGCAAGGGAAGGGCCAGAACGAGGGATATCAGAAAGGAGCCTTGGTGAGGCCCCACACTGGCGCATTGATGGCCATATCCATGTCACGGGCGAAGATGGCGAAGCAATCATAGCCATGATACGGGCCCGAGTAGTCCCAGGAATGCATCTGACGGAAGGGCACGCCCATCTTCTGGAAAACGTACTTTTCCTTGATACCCGAGCCGACCAGATCAGGCTGGATCTTTTCGACGAACTTCTCGAACTCGAAGCCGGTCACGTCGTCATAGATCAGCGTGCCGTCCTTCACGTAGTGCGTCGTGCGCTGATAGTCGTCGTTATGGCCGAACTCGTAGCCAGTGCCAACAACTTCCATGCCGAGATCTTCGTAAGCGCCGATGACGTGGCGCGGACGCAGACCGCCGACGAACAACATGACCTTGCGGCCGTGCAGGCGCGGACGATACTTTTCAATGACGGCATCCGACAGAGCGCGATACTTCTCGATAACGCGCTCGGCGCCTTCCTTGATCTTGTCGTCGAAGTGGCTGGCGATCGTGCGCAGCGACTCGGCGATCTTCGAGTGGCCAAAGAAGTTATATTCCACCCACGGAACACCGTACTTTTCTTCCATGTGGCGGGAGATGTAGTTCATCGAGCGGTAGCAGTGGAGGACGTTCAGCTTCGCCTTCGGGGTCGCCTCGAGCTCAGCGATCGTGCCGTCACCCGACCACTGCGCAATCACGCGCAGGCCCATTTCCTCGAGAAGGATACGGGAAGACCAAGCGTCACCACCAATATTGTAGTCGCCGATGATGGCAACATCATAGTTGGTGAGCTCGATCGGGCAGGGCTTGCCTTCCATCTTGTCGAACACCCAATCACGAATCGAGTCATTCGCGATGTGATGGCCGAGGGACTGCGACACGCCACGGAAGCCTTCGCAGCGGACCGGAACGATGGTCTTGCCACCATATTCCTTGGACTTCTGCTTCGAGACCGCCTCGATGTCGTCACCGATGAGGCCGATCGGGCATTCCGACTGAACCGTCACGCCGTGGTTCAGCGGGAAGATTTCCATGATCTCGTCCATGATCTTCGCGAGCTTCTTGTCGCCGCCGAAGACAATGTCCTTTTCCTGGAAGTCCGACGTGAACTGCATGGTCACGAAGGTGTCGACGCCCGTGGTGCCGATGTAATAGTTGCGGCGGGCAGCCCACGAATATTGGCCGCAGCCGACCGGGCCGTGGCTGATGTGGATCATGTCCTTGATCGGGCCCCAGACCACGCCCTTCGAACCGGCGTAGGCGCAGCCACGGATGGTCATCACGCCCGGAACGGACTTGATGTTGGACTTGACCGAGCAATCCTTGCCACCCTCTTGGAACTGGTTGAGGTGCTTGGCGCGGTTCTTCCGGCTCTTCTCGGGATAATGCTCCAGGACCTCAGCAATGAGTTCCTTGTTCCTTTGCTTAATCTCTTCAATTGTTTCGGGTGCTGACAGGCTCATGCCAATCTCCTGACGTCAAAATGCAAGCCGGACGCCGGCCCCTCCCGAAGGAGGAGCCGGCGAGAGATATTAGCCGGCAGCGGCGACCACGCCGACCTGCGA
The DNA here is from genome assembly GCA_027346205.1 of Beijerinckiaceae bacterium. Taxonomy (GTDB): domain Bacteria; phylum Pseudomonadota; class Alphaproteobacteria; order Rhizobiales; family Beijerinckiaceae; genus Methylovirgula. The sequence continues at coordinate 8,818 of DAIESR010000537.1, read as the reverse complement.
CTCGTCGACCTGCTTCATGATGCCGAACTGCATCAGCATGTCTTCGAGCTCGTCCATGGTGATCGGGGTCGGGATGATGCCGTTGCCCTTGTTCGCATGGATCTTGCGCGAAAGCGTGCGATACTCATCGGCCTGCTTGGAGTCGGGAGCGTACTCGACGACCGTCATGCGGCGCAGTTCGGCGTGCTGGACGATGTTGTCGCGCGGCACGAAGTGGATGAGGAACGTGCCAAGCTTCTTGGCGAGCTCTTCGGCCAGCTCGAGTTCCTTGTCGGTCTGACGCTCGTTGCAGACGAGCGCGCCGAGGCGGACACCGCCCGAGTTGGCATACTTCAGAATGCCCTTGGAGATGTTGTTGGCCGCATACATGGCCATCATCTCGCCGGACATGACGATGTAGATTTCCTGAGCCTTGTTCTCACGGATCGGCATGGCGAAACCGCCGCAGACCACGTCGCCAAGCACGTCATAAGAGACGTAGTCGACGTCTTCGTAAGCGCCGTTCTCCTCGAGGAAGTTGATCGAGGTGATAACGCCACGACCGGCGCAGCCGACGCCCGGCTCCGGACCACCCGACTCGACGCAACGGATGTCGAGATAGCCAACCTTCATGACGTCTTCGATCTCGAGGTCTTCGACCGAGCCAGCGGCAGCGGCGAGGCTGAGGATGGTGTCCTGGGCCTTGCTGTGCAGGATGAGGCGGGTCGAGTCAGCCTTGGGATCGCAGCCGACGATCAGGATCTTGTGACCGTCCTGAGCGAGGCAGGCGAGGGTATTCTGCGAGGTCGTGGACTTGCCAATACCTCCCTTACCGTAGAACGCAATCTGGCGCATATTTCAGATCTCCTTAGTGCCGTTTTGCCTTAAACCTAATTAGGAACCCCGGACGCTCAGCCATCATTTTGGATATCGAGACGCCAAGGCGGCGCGGGACACGACACGTCACTAGCCAAGAGGCGACGTATCCCCGGCCCATCACTCGCAATCGCCGTGCCAGCTTTTCGGTTTTCTCAAGCGCACTGAAAACACAGGCCTTTTCTAAGCGCCCTTCGGCTCGGGATGCTTGTTTCAAACCCGACACCTCGCCGACAGGCTGAAATCTGGCTGTCACGAACGAAACAGGCCACGCAAACTGCTGGCCAACTGGGCGGCGCGGCCGGGCCGGCGAACCGGACTCCACCCCCGGACCGCGTCCAGTTGCTCGGAGCCAAGAGTCAGGAACAAAATTTGCTTCACGCGATTAGGTATATTGCTGCCAAGGGCCCGCCCCCGTCTGGCTGACGGCAGGCGCATGCTCCTAAGGCAGCTCGTTTGGCGCCTTATTCTCTAGGCGCCTGTCATCCTGGTGAGGTCACTATGCAAATCGGCGTCGACAACAACAGCAGAGTCGAAACCAAGCGGGTTTTCATCATCGACAGCGACGGGATCACCGGCACGGTGCTGAAATTCATGCTCGAAGACCACAACGAGACGCATGAATTCGCCACTGCTGAGGAGGCTTATGCCAGCGCCGAGAAGACGATTTACGGCAAGACCGAGAAGTTGGTCCCGCATCTCTTGATCGTCGGTGTCAGCGTTCTGCAGGAAAAAGGCCTCGACATCCTCAAAGACATCGCGGCGCATTTTCCCGACGCCAAAATCGTCGTCGCGGCCGAGAGCAACGACGATCCGCTGGCAAAACAAGCACTTGCCAAGGGCGGCGGCGCACATGGCGCTATGGTCAAGCCCTATACGGTCGAGACCGTCCGTCGCAAGGTCGATATGCTGCTCGGTCGCCTCAAAAGCGAATTCGTTCAGCTCGACGATTTCTCGTTCTAATCCGGGCTTGCCGGCGGCCGGCAAGCGAGTGCCGGCAGGCTGCGTCCGTAGCGCGTGGCGATCCGTCCCAGGCGGCTTGTCTATGACGAACTGGCGCAATCAACCGCGCTGCGCGTATTGACGCCACTTTTCTGGTCGCCGCGTCCAGAATGCTCCCGAAACTGGCGCAAAATCTATGGCTTATGTGATCTTTTATGAGAAGCCCGGCTGCGCCAATAATGCTCGGCAAAAGCTGTTGCTGAGTGCCGCCGGGCATGAGCTCGACGTCCGCAACCTCCTCACCGAGCCCTGGAGCGGCGAGAGACTGCGCGATTTCTTCGGCTCGGCAGCCGTCAGTGATTGGTTCAATCGCGCCGCGCCGAAGATCAAATCGGGCGAGATCGACCCTTCGAAGCTCGATGCCGCAACGGCGATTTCCTTGATGCTTCAAGATCCTATTCTGATCCGTCGGCCACTCATCGAGGCCGAGGGGCGCAAAGCCGCCGGCTTCGATTTGGCGTTGGTCGAAGAATGGCTCGGCCTCTCCGATCCGAAGACGCGGGATACGGACCTCGAAACTTGCCGGCGTCCGCCCGCCGCACAGCGCGGGGAGCAGGCGTCGGATTCCAAAAATAGAATGGTGACGCCATGAACGCCCCGGTGCCCCCCAAGGCGAATGCGGCGGATGTCATTCTTGCCTATCATCAGCGCACGAAACATACGCTCGAACGTTTTGCCGCCGGGCCGGAAACGCTCGATTGGGATGCCCAGCCGAACCCGTTTCGGGAGTTTTCCGGCAGTGAAAAGCTCTTGCTACCGCTGAGCGGCGAGAATTTTTCGACGTCCTTCGGCGCAATCTATGACGCAAATAGCGTCACTCCGGCGCCTCTCTCACTCGATTCAGTCGGTGCCCTCCTTCAATTGTCCATGGGACTTTCGGCGTGGAAGGAATTTGGACCTGACCGCTGGGCCCTGCGCTGCAATCCGTCGAGCGGCAATCTGCATCCGACGGAAGCCTATGTGCTAGCCCGCGGGATCGAGGGCATCGCCGACGGTCTGCACCATTATCTCAGCCGTGACCACAGCCTCGAACACCGCGCTGGCCTCGACGGCGGGAGCGCGAGCAAAATCGCATCTACACCATGGCTTTGGCTGGGGCTTTCCTCGATTCATTGGCGCGAAGCCTGGAAATATGGCGAACGGGCCTACCGCTATTGCCAGCTCGATCTTGGGCATGCGATTGGCGCGCTGCGCTATGCCGCGGCCGTGCTCGGCTGGAAGCTGACCATGCGCGAAGGCGTTTCCAGCCGTGACGCCGCGGCCCTGCTCGGCCTCGACCGCGATGCGGATTATTTTGGCGGTGCCGAAAAGGAAGCGCCTGATGTTCTGTTGAAGGTCGAGATCGGGCCGCAAGTCACGCCTTTGTCGCAAACCGATCATGGTTTTTCCGCGGAAAGCCTGTCGCAATGGAACGGACGCGCCAATATCCTCGACCGTCGCCATATGTACAAATGGCCGATCATAGAGGAAGCTTCGGCAGCGACGGTGAAAACCGAGCATGTCGCGGAGCCGGCCTATCGTGCCAACCACCCGGGCATCGGCGCCGGCTCGCCGGAAAAAGCGACAGGGGTCATTCTCGGCCGCCGCAGCGCCCAAGCTTTCGACCGCACGACACGCATGGGCAGCGGCGCCTTCTATCATCTCATCGACCGCTTGCTGGCGCGTCCAGTAACCCCTTGGGATGTTTGGACTTATGCACCACGTCTGCATCCAGTCTTCTTCGTCCACCGCGTCGACGGGCTGGAGCCGGGCATCTATATTCTCGTCTGTAATCCCGACGCCGAGATGCGCCTGCGTCAGTCCACGCGCAAAGATTTCCTTTGGGAACGTCCCGACCAGGTGCCGCAGCAATTGAACTTCTTTCGGCTATTCGCTGGCGATTGCACGAAATTTGCGCGGACATTGCACTGCCATCAGGCAATTGGCAATGACGCCTGTTTCGCCCTCGGCATGCTCGCGGAGTTCGAACCGCTCGTGCGGGCGGAGCCCTGGCGCTACAATCAGCTCCATTGGGAAGCCGGCCTGATCGGCCAGGTGCTCTATCTCGAGGCCGAGTCGCTTGGCTTCCGGGGCACTGGTATCGGCTGCTATTTCGACGACACGTTTCACGAAATCCTCGGCCTGACCGATGCGAGCTTCGCCTCCCTGTATCATTTCACCGTCGGAATGCCCCTGACCGACACACGCATCACCACTTTGCCGCCTTATGCCAACCGGATGGAAACGACCGGCGGGCCGGGCGGCAGCGACACTGGAGTTCCCGCCATGAGCGAAGAACCGTCATTCGAACGAATCACTGTCGATTTTGCCCTCGAGCTGATCAATAGCGCCGAACCTCTCATCCTCGACACGCGCGACATTGGCTCTTACGAGAACGGCCATATCGAGGGCGCCGAGTTCGTGAACGACTCGAATATCTCCAATTTCTTGTTCGCGACGCCCAAGGATAGGCCGGTGCTTATCTATTGCTATCACGGCAATGCGAGCCAGGTCCGCGCCCAAACCTTCACCGATTTTCGCTTCAAAAAGGTCTATAGCCTCGATGGCGGCTATGAGAGCTGGGTCAAGGCCCAGCGCTGACGACAGACGAAACGATCGTCCATTCGTCGCTGAATCAACATTGGGTCGCTATGACTCCAGGGTAAGGTCAGATGAACACAGTACTTTTTCGTCGTATCGACTTCGACAGCGCCTGCGATCTGTTGGGTAAACCCGATATTCTGCTGCTCGATGTGCGCGATGCCGCGAGCTTCGCACGCGGACATATCGATCGCGCCGAGAATGCAAGCCCAATCAATCTCGGTCATTTCCTGACCGAAACGCCGAAAGACAAGCCAGTCCTCATCTATTGCTATCACGGCAATTCGAGCCAGGCTTACGCCAAGGCTTTTGCCGAGTCCGGCTTCTGTGAAGTCTATAGTCTCGACGGCGGCTATGAAGGCTGGACGGCAACGCAAGCACGCGCGGCGGCCCTGAACGCGACCATGAAGCCTGCGCTCAGTCAAGCGTTGCAGGATTTTCTCGTCGCGCAAGGCTATCCGTCCGATGACGTCAATGCCATCGGCAAGAATCAGATGACGCCTTTGATGCAGGCCGCTCATCTCGGGCCGTCCGCCATCGTCGCTGAATTATTGGCCGCAGGCGCCCGCGTCGACGCGATGAACAGCGACGGATCGCAACCCTTGTGGCTCGCTTGCGTCGGCGACAATCCGGAAATCGTCACACTTGTGATCAAAGCCGGGGCCGATCTCGAACATAAGAATGTCAATGGTTCGACGGCGCTGATGTATGCCGCTTCCGCGGGCAAAGGCAAAGCCGTCGCTCTGCTCCTCGAAGCCGGCGCCGATCTGACCTATGAGAATGATGGCTTCAGCGCACTCGACATGGCCTCGACCCGCGAATGTCTCGATCTTCTGCGCGCCGCGCAACGGCGCGTCAAAGCCGCTTCCTGATCTCGGCACGGGATCATCTCATCGCCTCGCGGCCGCTACGGGTCACACATCGACCACAAGAGCGATCGCAAAGCCGTCATAGCCTTTGGTGCCGACGGTTTGTATTGCAGTCGCGCAAACCCGTGGTTCGGCGGCCATCAGCTCATAGAGCCGCCGCACGCCGATGATATCAGGATCATGGCTCGTCGCATCGATCACCTCACCATTGCGGACGACATTGTCGATGATGATCAGACTGCCGCGGCGCGACAGGCTCAAAGCCCATCGGAAATAATCCGGATTGCTTTGCTTATCGGCATCGATGAACGTCAGATCGAACGGACCCTTCGCCTCCACCGCCAACAACGGCAATGTTTCGAGCGCGCGCCCGACGCGCAGCTCGACACGATCGGAAAGCCCGGCATTGGCGATATTGGCGCGCGCGACGGCCGCGTGTTTTTCACTCGCCTCGAGCGAGACCAAACGCCCGTCCGCCGGCAAGGCGCGTGCGAGCCAGATGGCACTATAACCGCCGAGCGTCCCGATTTCGAGGATGGCACGCGCCGAGATGCTGCGGGCCAAAAGATGCAGCAGCTTGCCCTGGTTTGCGCTCACCGATATGGCCGGCAAGCCAGCAGCATCGCTCGCCGCAAGAGCTGCCGCAAGGATAGGATCTGCGCCGACCAGAGCCTCATTGATATAGTGATCGACTTCGAACCATTGAGTTTCGCTCACAGCGTTTTCTCCCCAGGCGGGTGTCGCCGACACTAGAGCGATTTCAGGTTTGCTGTCCACACCAAAGCGATCTGAAACCGCTCTAGTTCAAAGAGTTAGAGTATTTTCGGACGCACAACCGGTAACCAATTTTGCTGAAGATTCTCCCGTCGAAATGGCGCCCTTCCGGTTCGTTCCACAAACGTCGGATGCCTCACGCAGCTGTCTAGCAGCCAGCCAAAGTAAATCGAGAATCGACCCGCCGTCAAAGGTGGAAAGCGCGCCGTCTATAGAATGATCTGGCGAATTGTAGCGCGTGTCAGCGGAGGCTGAAGCTCACGTGACGCTTCATAGTTTACGAAAGCACTGCTCGATCTCTTCGAGCTTTTCCGCGACAGGCCATGGCATGACAGGAATCATCGCGTCGTCGAAATGGCAAATGCTGAAGAATCGCGCCGCCCGGAAACGCGGACTTTGTTCGAAACGCGCGCGTCCGAACCGGGCATGTCGTCCGAACGCGGCATGTTCAAACAAAGCCTGATTGGCGAAAAGCGAATCTTCAAAATCTACATTATCTGCGAAATCAGCTTCGGAGAAATCGACATCCTGAGCAAAATAGCAATTGCCGAAACCCGCTTCGCCGGCCACCTGTACCTCGGCAAAATCGACCGGGCCAAAAAATTGGCAGGCTCTTAACCACACATCGGCGCGGAATCGCGCTTTGCGCACAGAGAGGCCGCACAACATTATGGATGCGTTGAACTGAGCCGAGCTAGAAAAAATCGCGTCCTCGAAATCGCTGCGACCCTCGAACCAACAATCCTCAAAACAAGCGTGGTTGGAGAACCGCGCACCGCGAAAATCCGCGCCGGCGCCGAATCGGCTTCCGGAAAACCACGCGTCTGACAAAAATTGCGCAGCAGCAAAGGAGGCGCCCGCGGGCAGATCGGCGCCGCGGAAATCCACCGTCTGCGGGAAGACCTGATAAGAGAAATCGGCGAAAGTCAGCCAGGCCACAAACCGCTCGGCGCTTGCGTCGATCGCGATCTCCGCCCGCAGGGCCCTTACCTCGTCGGCCCAGCGCTGCCAAACCGCCGGCCCCCGCCGCCAACGCTCGATAGCAGCTCGCCGACGCGCCCCACCGAGCCCAGGAACCAGGACAGCATGCCATTCCGGCGCGTCAGCCGGAGGCGCAAGCACTGCCGCCTCCTTCATCACATGCCGCAACGGCATTTCGAATTCCCTGAGCCATGGCGCAATGCCACGGTAGAGATCGAAACGATCGGTCTCCGCTTTGACGACGTGGAGCATGCCCTCGTATGAGGGCTCCAGTGTCAAGCATCTAAATCGCTCTTTTTTCCGGCCGCAAGCCGAACTCCAATTCGTCTCGGCGGGTTCTCCGCCAACCTCGTATCCGGTGGGATATGCCATCCCAAACCACGTTTCCCTATTCGGGAGAGGAGCTCTTTCGCGGCGGCGCCACTCTGTGAAACGGCGCCCTGTTTCAGGGTCCTGGGCAATCGACGGCTTCCGCCGACCTACGGCCGGAGAATTGAGCGAAGACGAAAGCCGTCGTTTACGCCGCCTTCATCGTCGCTCCCTCCGGAATGACGCCATCCTTGGCGAACCGCCACAGTGCGATCAGCAGCTTGCGCGCCAGCGCCACGATCATGATTTTCGCCACGCGGCCTTTCGCTCCGCCTACCCGCGCGCGAAACCATTGCGCAAGCGCGCTGTCCGGCTGAAACCGCAACCAGAACCACGCAAGTTCGACCACCAGCGCCCGCAGACGATGATTGCCGTCCTTGCTGATGCCCTTGCTCGTGTTGCATGCCGCCGCTCGCGAAAGGCGTTCCCGTCAGCCCCGCATAGGCGCCGAGCGTGCGCCGATTGGCGAAGTCGCGGCAGAAAGCCTCTCGCACCAGGAGCGTCGCGCCTTCGACACCAATCCCGCACAACTGAACGAGGTCGCGGATCATCCGCTCGCTCTCGTGCTGTGCCGACGGCTTCTTGACCACGGCGTCGCGCGCCGCCTCAACCGCCTTGATTTGCGTTAGAACCAATTCCAGCCGATCCAGAAGGCGCTCGATGCGCTCTTGCGCCGCCGGTGGAACGGGCGCGCCGTCCGGCTGCCGCAAATTGGTCAGCTGTTCGCGCCGGTCGCGCCGCAAAGCCCGAAAGCCGCCGATCCCCAAGGTCGCCAATATCCCGTCGATCTTGTTCAAGATCGAACGGCGCGACCCTGTCAAATCCTCGCGTTCCCGATGCGCGCGCCGCGCTTCTTCGTCGGCTTCACGGGGGATCGGAACCATCGAACACACCCGCGGTTCGCCCCGCAGCCACGCCAGCAGCGTCCGCAACAGCATCTCCACGTCGATCACATCCGTCTTCGCCCGCCGCGCCCGGCGATCCACCGGCAGGCTCAACGCCTGCATCACATGAACCTCAACGCCGCGGCGCTGCAGAAAGCGCGCCAGCCAAAAGCCGTCGCGACCCGCCTCATGGGTCAATATCATCCGTATAATCTGCCTGCCGGCCGCTAATGAACGCGCCTTCAATCGCTCAATCAGCTCCATAAGCGCAAAGCCGCTCGGCTCAATCACATGCCGCGTGTGCTTCTTCGAGCCGGCCAGTTGAACGGCGAAAACCCACTTCTTCGAACTCAGCTCCAAAGCGCCGATCAGCATGCTATCGTAGTCCAGAGCGGCGGTCGCGGGCGCTGACTTGCAGGAAGGCGTCATCTCGGTTCTCCAAGGTTCGAGCATACAAACCCAGGATAACCAATCCGAGGCCGCCGCTCGCCCTCATAGAATCTG